>CAMODY010000021.1 GCA_946611595.1 uncultured Clostridia bacterium
GCCATGGCATCCGCATCTTCCTCTGCGATAAATCCGTTTTCATCCGGCCTTATCACATCTGCCGCATTTGAGCCTTTCACAAGCAGAGAAGGAACCTCCATTGCGGAAGCTTCTCTTAGAACGATCGGCGCATTGTCATAAACAGACGGAAAGAAGAAAAGATCCGTATTCAAAAGAAGACCTTTGATCGTTCTTTCCTCTTCGATCTTTCCTAAAAAACAGACCTGTTCCCCGCCAAGTCCGAGGGTTCCGGCATATTGACGGATTTCCTCCTGATTTCGTCCTCCGCCAACAACAAAGAGCTGGACATCTGCTCTTTGTCTCACGACCTGCTGCATGGTATCCAGTACCAGTTTCATATTTTTCTGCCACACCTGCGTGCCGATAAAAAGCAGATTCTTTTTATCCCCTGACATGCAGAATCGCTCTGCTGTATCTGCTTTTAATTCATCAGGATTTTCCGGAAGTTCAAACTTTGTTCCATTTGGCATCACCGTGATCTTACCCTTGTAACCGTATTCGCGCAGGGTATGTGCCGTTCCTTCAGAACACGCCCAGACACTGTCGCATTTCTCATAAAAAGAAATAATATTCCGCACGATCAGTTTTGCCAGAAAACGGCTTTTTGTTGACTGATAAAAATCGTCGTAGTATTTGGTGTGGAAGGTGGCAACGATTGGGATATGAAGTTTTCTTGCCAGTTTTAAGGCTGCGGTCCTTTGCGTGAATGGACTATGCACATGAAGGATATCCGGATGGACCTCTTTCGCCATGGCATAAAGCCCCTTCATTGCTCCGGGGACGGCCACAGAATACTGCCAATGTTTCGAATTAAAAGAAGGCATGCGAAATACATCGTATGGCAAGTTGCTGTCATCAAAGGGCTTTCCTGCCTTCGGACATACGACGCAGGAATATGCGTTTTTATTCATTAATGCCGCATAGTTATCTACAACTTTCACAACTCCGTCAATGACCGGATAGAAGGAGTCTTCAAACTGTACTGATTTGATCGTTTCAGTTTTTTTCATGATGTCTCTCTTTACGGTTCTTCAAATATTGTACAAACGCATTGTATGCATAGATCAGGATTCCGATAATGATGAAGGAGTAATAGCAAATAAATCTCCAGATCAGCATTCCCCAAAACAGACCGCTGTAATCTAATTGGGAAAAGATCAGATAGAAGGAACCTTCTGCGGCTCCTGAATTGCCGGGTGTAGGAATAATGGTAATTGCGCAGTAAATGAAAACAGTCTGCGCAATAATATGTAACAGCGATCCGCTTCCTCTATATGCATGAAGGACAAAGAAAGGAATGCTGCAGATCGCAAGCTGATAAATGATCGAATAAATGGACAGTTTAACGATCAGCCCCTTCTTCTGGGTGATCAGCCGGATATTGTCATGATAATCATCTAAGGTATGCTCCATAGATGCAATTTTATCATCCACATTTTTTACAATACGGAGCTTACCGCCAAGCCGAATAAAGAAGTTCACAATGATCTTAGCGGTCTTATCGGAAATTGCAGAAAGAATGATAAAAAACGGTACGATCGCATAACAGAATATCCCGATAAATGCAGGGATACGGATCGCAAGGGTATCAACAACATTTCCGAAAAAGATAAAGGTCAGGATCGCGATAAAAACAAATGCCAGCTGCATGAAAAGAAATGAGGCGAGCGGCATCGCTGCACTGACTCCGCTTCCGTATCCGTTTTTATGCATATGATAGATCTGGAACGGCTGACCGCCGGCTCCTGAAGGCGTGATATTATCGTAATACTTTCCAAGGGCTGCCGTTTCAAATGCTACTTTCACAGAAACTTTCTGCCCAAGATCCCTCATCATTGCAATATATTTAATAGTTTCCATGGCAAGCGCCAGGAGCATACAGCCAAAGCCCGCAAAAATGAACGCAAAATTGGAAAGGTGGAATTGATACCCCAGCGATGGACGTTCTTTAGAGAACTCGTCCACAGCAGTGTAAGCAATTACACCTCCATTTACTACAATAAAAATGATGATCCAGATGATCCTGCTTTTTTTGCTTTTCCGTGTTTCTAATGGATTTTCTTTTTCCACTAAACTTTCACCTATTTCCAACCAAACGTGATCAACCCAAAGATGTAAATAAATAAGATAACGATCGGCACAAAATATTTAAAGATCGGTTTCATCCAGGCTTTGACCTTAATGCCTTTACCCGCATTTGCCTCTGCCAGAAAGCTATCCCAGCCCCAGCCAAACTTGTAACAGCAAAACAGTGCAATTACCAGTGATCCAAGCGGAAGCAAGTTATTGGATACGATGAAGTCCCAAAGGTCAAGGAAGGTAGATCCTTCTGCAAATGGCTGGAAGTGAATGAGATTAAATCCTAATGCAGTGGTAAGACCCAGGACGAAGATGCCGGCTCCGCAGATCGCACTTCCTGCAGGACGGCTCCAACCGGTCACTTCCCTTACCATTGCCAGAATATTCTCGCACACACCAAGGACAGTCGACATCGCTGCAAAGACCATGAATAAGAAGAATAATGCTCCCCACCAGCGGCCACCCGGCATATTGTTAAATACCGTTGCCATAGTATCAAACAGAAGGCTCGGTCCTGCTGTGACTTCAAGGTTATAGGAAAAGCATGCCGGGAACATGATCAGACCTGCAATGACCGCAACCGCCGTGTCGAGCACGATAACGCTGACAGCCTCGCCCATAAGGGAACGTTCTTTTCCAATATAGCTTCCAAAGATTGCCATACTTCCGATACCGAGAGATAAGGTAAAGAAAGCCTGGTTCATAGCACCTACTACAGTTGATCCGGTAATCTTTGTGAAATCAGGGATCAGATAAAATGCAAGTCCTTTTCCGGCGCCCGGAAGGCAGATGCTTCTAACAGCCAATGCAATTAAAAGGACTAAGAGAGCGATCATCATAAACTTTGTTACACGCTCAAGTCCGCCTTGCAGATTAAAGCTTAAGATAAAGAATGCGATAACCACCGTTATAAATAAGAAGCCGACGTTGATACTCGGAGAAGCGATCATATCGCCGAATCCTATCGTTTCATGTTGTCCAACTAAAAATTTATAAAAATAGTAGATGATCCATCCGGTTACGACGCAGTAAAAAGCCATCAGTGCAACATTGCCGCAAAAACTCATGATGCCGAAACCGCCCCATTTCTGTTTTGGCTTTTCCAGCTTTTTATACATGTAGATCGGGCTGGTCTGAGCTGCTCGGCCTACGGAGAACTCCATAACCAAAACCGGAAGACCAAGAAAGATCAGGCAAAGGAAGTATACAAGCATAAAACTTCCACCGCCATTTTGTCCACACATCCACGGGAACTTCCAGACATTGCCGCAGCCAATTGCGCAGCCCGCCGAAAGCATAATAAAACCAAGTCTGCTGCCTAAGCGTTCCCTATTTTCCATTATTTCAAGCCTCTCTTTTTTATATTTGTTGTGCAAGGGACATGATACTATTTTCTGCCCCATCTTTCCAGTATTTTTTAGCAAATTGAGCCAGTCCGGCTCGCACAAAAAAAGCAGCATTTCTTACAAATGCTGCTTTAAAAATATTTTCGTTCAAGAGATTGTTTACCTGCTTGGCGCACCGCCCCGTGTCATATTAAGAGACTTTGTAGCATGGAAATATTCGATCAGATCGATCTCTGCCTTATTCAGCTTTCTTTTACTGCATTTTTGAATGATCACATAAACCTTACAGCCGCTTTTAAGGCTGTAATAGACATTTCCGTTTCCGTGCCCCATACAATGAGAAAAAAGCCGTTTCCTGACATTTACAGACTGCCCGACATAGATCTCGTCATAATGCATCGGGTTAAGGATCAGTTTTTTATCATAGATCAAGATCACATAGCAGCCCGGAAAATCTTCTTTACTTTCTTTCCAGGAGTCAAGGAAATCCTGAACCTTCATATAATCTTTTTTTCGGATCCTGTCCGCAATCCGCTTTGGCAAAGGCCGAAACGCAGTATAAAGAAGAATGATCAGGATCAGCAAGGCAGCGACCACCCCGATCACATAAAATCCGTATGGAGTTTCTGCTGTAAAGTATTGTCCTATATTCATACAGGAATTATACGCTCTACCCTGTCCCTTTTATCGGACTTACAGAATATCCATTGCAATATTATCCCTATCCACACGATCTTCGATCGCTTCAGTAGGATATCCACAGACAAAAGCAGAAAGGACTTCATAGCCTTCCGGCAGTTTAAGAAGCGCCAATGCCTCTTCATTCTTTCGCAATTTATTTAGGCATCCCCAGATATAGCAGCTTCCAAGCCCTAAATCTGCGGCAGCCATGCACATGTTTTCAATCACACAGCCGGCATTGCAGTATTCAATGTGATCAGCTGAAATATCTGTTGCGGAGAAAAAGATCATCGTAGTTGCTCCGAAGAGAGGATCTTTAAAAGTTCCATCTTTTCTTTTTAACATACAAGCAGCACGGATCGCCTCCATAATTTCCGGATCTCTGACGACCGTTAAGTGGGAAGTCTGATTATCACCAAGCGCAAGCGGTGCGTTCTGTGCTGCCGCAATGATCTTCTTTACATCCTCATCAGAAACTCTTTTATCCGTGAAGCTTCTGCATGAACATCTTTTTTTGAGTGCTTCCTGAAATTCCATTTTTACGCCTCCGTTCCTAAAAGACCAAGTTCTTCTGCATGCTCTTTCATTCCTTTGATGCAGATTTCTGCCACATCACGTACTTCCATACCGAGCATTTCGCAGCCTTTTACGATCAGCTCTCTGTCGCACTTTGCAGCAAAGCGTTTGTCCTTAAATTTTTTCATAAAACTTTTAACTTCTAAATCCGTCAGACCATGCGGACGCATTCTTGCACAGGCCTGAATGATCCCTGTCAGTTCATCCACTGTATAAAGGCTTTTTTCCATGTTGGTCTCCGGCTTCACATCCGAACAGATTTCATATCCGTGGCTTAAGATTGCGCGCACATCCTCAGGGTCTACGCCCGCATCAAGGAGCGGCTGCTCCGTATGCTGCAAGTGTTCTTCCGGGTATTTCTCGTAGTCATAATCATGCAGCATCCCAACTGCCTGCCAGTGTTCTTTGTCCTCACCAAAGTGTTCTGCCATCGCGCCCATTGCATAACAGACATTCAGGGCGTGAAGGATCAGATGCTCTTCGGTGACCATCGTAGCATTCAGTTCTTTTGCTCTTTCTAAGCTTAGCATGATGTTCTCCTTTCATTCGGCTTTGTCGCCGCTAGAATTGTCTGTATCATACCATTAAAAATAATAGTTGCCAATTATCCTTTCATAGGCTAAAATTTTTGCTTGTGTAAAGAAGATGTTACCTTGCTCAACCATCTTCTAAAATAAAAAACAAGGAAGTATCTGATATGAACAAAATCAAAAAACTTTTCAAAGAAGCTTTGCTTTTAGAGCGAAGCATTCCAGGCGTTGTTACCGCTTTATTTGTTTTAGCGATTATCGCCATGAACCTTTTAGCAAACAAGAGCATTTCGATTCCCTTTGACTGGATGGCACTGGACTGCGGCGTCATTTTTTCCTGGCTGGTTTTCCTCTTGATGGATATGGTGACCCGCCGTTTCGGACCAAAGGCAGCTACGATGCTTTCCGTGATAGCCCTGATCATCAACCTTTTTATGGCATTGATGCTCTTTATCGGCAGCGTAATTCCGGGTCTTTGGGGCGAGTCATTCGTCGATGTAGGCGGAGACCTCATCAACACGGCTTTGGATAATACCTTCAAGGGAACCTGGTATGTACTGCTTGGATCATCCGTTGCATTCATCTGTTCCTCTATTGTTAACAATGAGCTCAACTGGTTGGTCGGAAAATGGTTTTCCAAAAAAGAAAACGTTAACTTCGGCATTTATGCCGTAAGATCTTATTTGTCCACTTTTATCGGACAGTTCGTTGATAATTTAATCTTTGCATTGATCGTCTCCCACAATTTCTTTGGATGGTCTATGACACAGTGCATTGTCTGTGCTCTGACAGGAGCCGTAATAGAACTGCTCTGCGAAGTGGTCTTCTCACCAATCGGATACCGTATTTCGAAGCGCTGGGAAAAGAACAATGTCGGCAAAGAATATATTGATTATATAAAAGCACAAGGCGGACGAGTTTAGGAGAAAGCATATGAAAGTACTTATTAGCGGTGCAGCCGGAGGGATTGGCAAGGCAACCTGTTTGAAATTTCTAAACGAGGGGCATACTGTTATCGGAATGGATGTTCTTCCTTCGGACATCAGTAATCCGGGCTACACGCATCTACTTCATAACATCAAAGATTCTAATTATCCGGAGATAGAAGATGTGGAGATCCTGATCAATTGTGCAGGAATCTTCACGGAGTCTGTAGAAGATATTGCGGTCAATCTTACGGCCGTGATCGCTCTTACCGAGCACTATGCATTTCAAGGCAGCATAAAATCTGTCGTTAACATTTCTTCTGCATCCGCCATTACCGGTGCAGAGTTTCCACACTACGCAGCCTCAAAAGGCGGTCTCAGCACCTATACAAAAAACCTGGCGCAGCGGCTTGCAAAATATAAAGCAACCGCAAACAGCCTTTGCCCAGGTGCTGTCATCACAAATTTTAACGACCACATCTTAAAAGATGAAAATTTGTTCGAAGCGGTTGCGAATGAATCCCTTCTTAAAAAATGGGCAGAACCTGAAGAGATTGCAGACTGGGCATACTTTCTTGCCTGCGTCAATAAATCAATGACCGGTGGAAATCTGCTGATCGATAACGGCGAAACATTAAACTTTAATTTCATCTGGTAATTTCACTAAGTCGTGTAATACATGGAATCAAAAAAGGCCTGACAGAAACTGTCAGGCCTTCCTTCATTCCTGGTATTTAAAGAATATTCTCGGGCATCGGTTCATCATGATAGCCATTGTAGAAGAAGCACATCATCGTGATATCATCAAATTGCTCTGCATTTCCAACAAAGGCCGCAACATCTTCGCTCACGGCCTTGAGCGTCTCTTCTGCCGAAGCATCCTTTACACGATTTAAGGCTTCACACAAACGTTCCGTGCCATACTGCTCTGTATTCTCATTGATCGCCTCCGGAATACCATCTGTATATACAAAGAGTCTGTCTCCCGGATTCAGATCGATCTCATATTCTGAATACTTCACATTTTCCATTGCAGCAAGCACAAGACCATGCTTATCCTGATAAAGTTCATAGTCGCCACCTGCATGCATAAGAACCGGATATTCGTGACCGCCATTTGAGCAGAACAATTTCCCGTTCTTCAGATCTACAATACCGATCCATACGGTAACAAAGGTTTCCGATTCATTTCCTTCACAAAGTGCATTATTGGCAAGACTCAGGATTTCCGAAGGAGTTTTACCCATCTTTGCCAGGTTCTGGACCAGGGTCTTACTGCGCATCATAAAGAGGGATGCTGGAATTCCTTTACCGGAAACATCTGCAATTACCAGGGCTAAGACATCCGGAGCAACGACAAAGAAATCATAGAAGTCTCCTCCGACCACTTTGGCCGGATGCATCTGCGCATAAATATTAAAGTCTTTTCTCGGAATATCAAAGTTTCTTGGAAGTGCCGACTCCTGGATCACACGTGCATATTCAAGATCCTGCTGCATACGCTTTTGTGCCGCAGCTGTATAACCTTTCAGCGCATCAACTGTTTTATTGATATCATCAGAAAGGGAATTAAACTCGCTTGAGGTACGAACATCAACGACTTCATCAAGGTCTCCTGCCGTGATCTTTCCTAGCGAAACATTGACTTTATTCAGATTCCGAACAACGTAGAACTGTACCATTAAGAAGATGGCTGCATAAAGAACCGCGAACAGCAGGATATCCGCAAGTCCCGTTTCATATGCAATCGTGTCCCTATTTTCATACACTTCAGTAAGTGGCAGTGTAACAATAAGGATCGAGCCGTTTACCAGTTTTTCTTTCCAGCAAAGAGATTTGACGCCATAGTAATTATCGATATATCCAACTTTTTCCTTTATTGCCTGAAGTCTTTTCAATTCCTTAGCATCAACGGCCTCGTCTGCATGATTTCCTAATGAAATAATACCGGTATTGCGGATAACATCAAATGTTCCGTCCTTTCCAATCTGGAAATTGGAGAAGATATCCCTTATATTGGAAACATTCATAATATCAGCAAAAGAGTCAATCGAAATAACTGCCTGAACCATGCCTCCGGAGAAGCGGACACCAACAGCAGCACTGGAATCAGAAAGCAGCGCAACCTGGCTTTCTTTTTCGCCGCCGATGACCTCCCAGAACCGTGAAGTATAAACGACCGGGCTTCCTGCAGAAACGATTGAGAGTCCGTTCGAATCAACAATATTGACAGCTTCCAGATCAAATGCCATCCTCATATGTTCCATGAAATTCGCATCAACATTTGCGGCACCACCTGCCTCTTCTATCTCCTCAATAATGACATAGGCGGATGTCAGTGCAGACTCTTCCGCAATCTGGTTCACCTGTTCTTTTATGTCGGAAATCCGGCGGTAATCAGAGCGAAGTGTTGCTGCCGATTTTGAAAGCAATTCCGTGGATTCCTGACGTGCGCTCTGCGTTTCAAGGAAATAGGTATTAAAGAAATTGATTACAAGGACAAGCAATGAAACAACGATCAGACTGCGCTGGAAAAGCTGTGCGAGAGGGATCCTTTTTCTTTCTCTTCTGTGGAATAGAAGTATTTTTTTCCCTTCCATCCGGCGGATGAATAAAGTAATGAGTGCAAGCGCAACACCGGAGAAAAGAACCATCGGTACAGAGCAGTTTTTTACCACATAAAACGCCATGTTCATATCGTCTCTGTGGGTAATGAACACGGCATACATATGGAAAACTTCCATAACCGCACCAATAAAGAAGGCAGGGATCGCATACGGAATCTTTTTCTTGAGGACAAGGATCTGCAAGAATGCAGCCAAAAAACCTGCAAGCATTGTCGAAATACTGCATGCTAAAGTTGTATAGACACCAATTCCCCAGAAAGTTCCCGCAATATAGCGTTCAATACCGCCGATGACACCGGCAAGAATACCGGCAACCGGATCAAAAAATAAACCTGCAGTCAAAGGTCCTACATCACGGATATTCAGAACCATATGATTGTACTGGACACCAAGATGCGTAGAAAGGATGGATGCAAGTCCATAAACCAGACCAACAATGATTCTGGCTTTCAGAGAATTTCGATTATTTTTAAATGTTTTCCACATGAGCAGCGTCAGCAGTATATAGACTACTACCATCGCCGTCATCTTAAGGACCATAACGATCATGAAACGGTAATACCTTTTTTAAAAAATAAACATTAACTTTTATTATATGATATTTCTTTCATTTTTCTATAAAACATTTTTTATCTTACAAAAAAATATTCACAGAAACCAATTGATATGCACACAATTATCCACGCCTGATCCGTTCCTTTACATAACGGAAGCCGGCATCTTCCCCCTGATTCTTAAGTGTTTCCAGCATCTTTTCAAGTTCATCCGAGGTTTCCGGGTGGATCAGCAGATGATCTTTTGAGCGCATAAAATAATTATATGCCGCATCGTCCGTATACGCATCTTTCATATAGACTTTACAGGCTGCTACTCTGTCGCAGAACATTTCCCCAACATAGCGGATCGGCATCTTATACCCGATCATCTTTTTTGTGCTTCCCGGCTCCACGCAATAATCGATCCAGTATTCCAGATGATGTTTATTTCGTCCCTTGTGATGGAGCCATGCAAGAGAAACACCGGTCTCTTTTCGTTCTGCGTCATTTGGGCTTCTATCGCCCTGAAAGTATTTTGCACCCTTAAAAAACTCGCTTGGTGAATACTTGCTTAGATCATGTATCAGTCCCTGCCAGTAAAGACCCACACGAAAGCAGTTTTTGCAAACCAGCATCCTATGTTTTGTTATCGTTTTAAAATGTGCCCATGCGTGCATAAGTGAAACTCTTTTCTACTCGGCTTTTTTCCAGGAGATAATATATTCCGTTGCTTCCGGAAGTGCAATGCCCGGATCCTGCTCAATCAGGCTACCATTTACGCCAAGCGCCTTGGTCATTAAAACAAAATGAGCAAGTCCGATGCCGACATCCACTTTTTGAAGATCGCCGTCTTCTCCATGGTCATAGCCTTTATCTTTTTTCTCATAAAAATGTACCGTGTCTCCACATACAACTGCTCTCCACGGCTGCTTATTCACCGCTGATGGCGCAAGGCGCACCATTTTAAGAGCTTTGCAGATCGCACTATCATCTTCACTTAACGGGGTCTCAAACTTATCTTTAAAGAACAGCTGACCAAACGGAAGTCTGGTATCTGCTTTTACACCTTTTCTCATCAAGGTCTCGCGAAGTGCCATTTTCTTTGCAATATATCCGATCGGTGTTACCGCCGGCATCACCTCATCTGCCTGTACGTCCATCGCCTTTTCAAATGCATCGCGATTTAAGGTTCCTGCGATCCAGACCGTTCCGATTCTTTGCTGCCAAGCATACAGCACGATCTGCTCAAGACTGTATCCAAAGGCCACATCAGAGAGATGTCCTTTCTTCACTTTACCCGCCAGATACAGATCCTCCCCGATCAGCACAGGGCTTGTCAGTTTATGTTCTTTTGCCTTTAAGAATCGATATTCGATGCTCTTTCCAAACGGATCGTCCAGGTCCTGAATAAATGCATTCAGTTTATCGATGTCCTCTTTCCAGACTTCTCTGTCTTCAAATGTTCTGACGCTTCGTCTGTCACGAATCGCTTTTTCAAGTTCCTCTGCATTGCTGCTTAAGATTACTTCACTGCTCATAATCCTGTTCCTACTTTCTTTTTACTTTTCTGATATCAGATCTGGACGGTTCTTGTTCGTTATTTCAAATGCCTGCTCGCTTCTCCATTTCCGGATCGCTTCATGATCTCCGGAAAGTAACACCTCCGGCACCTTTTGCCCCTTATATTCAGCAGGTCTCGTATATTGCGGATATTCTAAAAGCCCATTTTCAAATGACTCTTCAATGGTGCTTTCTTCTTTCATACTTCCCTTTACCAGTCGCATAACGGAGTCTGCAATAATCATCGCCGGAAGTTCTCCCCCTGTCACAATATAATCGCCAATCGAAAGAAGTTCATCCGCATGCGGATAAATTCGTGCATCCATGCCTTCATAGTGACCACAGATCAGGATCAGATGCTCTTTTTCCGAAAGCCGGTGAGCATCTTTTTGCGTATATGGCGTTCCGCTCGGAGCAAGGATCACCACATGGCTTCCTTCCATGCGAACCGACTCTAAAGCATCCAGCACCGGCTGGCACCTTAAGATCATCCCCGCGCCTCCGCCGTATGGAGAGTCGTCCACTTTACGAAAACTTCCCGGTGCGAAGTCACGAATATCTATGACCTCAAGCTCTAAAAGTCCGGACGCAACGGCTCTTGATATCAGCGGCGTATTCTTAAAATCCCCGAACATTTCCGGGCATATGGTCAGAATGGAAATCCGCATCTGGTTTTACCTGCTTATCAGTGCTTTGCCCATTTCAAAGGCCTTCTGACATTCTTGCGGAAAGACGGTTTCATGACGTTCCTGTTTATGCACAGGATCAAACAGCGTCCACGGCCAGTCCGTCTTACTGTAATCTTTTAGCTGCAGGGTATCGCCGCTGATCAGGATCTCTGTCGGTCCCACAAAGTTATTCAGTGTCTGCTGATAGTTCTTAACCAGTCCCTGATAGAGCGTATCAGGAGCATTACTCGTCATAATAAAGATCACCGGGATCGGATGTGCATTACAGCAAGGGTTCTCTTTGTTATACGTCAGGTTTTGGAAAATCAAACGTTCATAAAGTGCCCGGAAAGATGCTGTCAGTTCAGAGAGATAATTCGGAGATCCAATAATAAGACCGTCTGCTTCACGGATCGCATCCAGCACCGGAGCAAGTCCGTCTTTTACGATGCAGTGTCCCTTATTCTTTTCTTTCTTACATCCAAAGCAGGAAATACAGCCCGTATATTTTTCAAGACGGAAAAGATCAAATCGTATCACTTCTGCGCCGGCACTTTCTGCACCTTTCGCAGCTTCCGTAAGCAGACTGTCCGTATTCCATCCCTTTCTTGGGCCGGCATTTACAACTACTATTTTTTTAGTCATAGCTCCCTCCATCTTTTTATATCTGATGTCGCACGACGGAATACTCATCTCCATCCCGCCAGAACGGGCAGGAAGTATGTGATTCCTGCATCAGGCGTGCATAATCATCCTCATCCATATCTACAGAGCAGTAATAATCCTCATACTCCTCGTCATATTCATAAAACACACAGGTCTCACAATTCATCTGTTTTCTCCCTGATATCCTTTAAGCAAACTTTTCAGGATCCAGCATCTTAACAACTTTTGCAGGACTTCCGACTACAACGCCATAATCCGGTACATCTTTTGTCACGACAGAACCAGCCCCAACGATTGCATACTTTCCAACAGAAACACCAGGAAGGATCGTAACATTCGCTCCAATCCATGCACCCTTTTGGATCAGCACAGGTTTGCAAAGAAGGACCTGTCTGTCATACTGATCATGATTATTAGAAATAATGGAAACATTCGCTGCCAGCATAGCATCATCTTCAATGGTAATGCCGCCGCGTGCCATTGCAAGGCAATTCGTATTAATATAAACATTCTTTCCAATCACCAGCCTATCAAGCGCTGCTCCATTGATCGGAGCTGCTACATAGCTGCCTTCACCAATGCGGTCTTCAAAGAGTTCTTTCATTGCCATGGCATATTCTTCTGTCATCGGCATCGCGTGGTTAAACTGAAAAACAAGCTGTGCCTGTCTTCTACCCTGCTCAAGTTCTTCCGCTGTCATCTCTCTCATGTCGACTCTGATTTCTTCACAGTTCATTTTATAATCCCCTTTATGTTTTTTATTTAAATTGCTTTAGATACTCTCTTACGGAGCGTGTCATTTCTTTTGAAAAATCCGAATTATATTTCCTTTTGCAAAAGGCCTGCATCCACTCCTCATAAGTCTTTCCGGCGGTACGTCCTTCAAACATTGCCTTAAGTTCATCTTCGCTTAACGGATGATATCCGTTTTCACTGACAATGTATTCCATCGCCACACGTTCCGGTTTCGGTCGGTTCATCTGCTGCTCTGTCGGATATCCGAATACCAGCATTGCAGCCGGAAAAACATACTCCGGAAGATTCAGCAGTTTTCGCTGTATCTCAACATTCTCCATGATATCCCCGATATAACAGGAGCCGATCCCATAGGACCAGGCTGCCGTGACCGCGTTCTGCGCAGCGATATTCGCATCACTGACCGCAAGAAGAAGGTCGCCTTCTCCCGGAAGCCTTGGCTCTGCACCTGCTGCCTGAAAAGCTCTGTACCATTTCAAACAGTCCGCGCAGAAAACAAGGACCAGTTTTCCTTCTGCGATAAACGGCTGATGGTCACAGGACTCACTAAGCGCTTTTTTCAGTTCCGGATCCGTGATCCTAAGGATCGAATAGAGCTGCTGGTTCCCTGCTGTCGGAGCATTCACCGCTGCGCTTAAAATATCCTGAACGATCTCTTCGTCAATCTCCCGGTCTTCAAAAACACGGACGGACTTTCGTTCCAAAAGCTGCTTTATCATCACATTTTCTGAACTCATTATGACTCCTATGGTAATTTTGTTCCGCACTTCGGACAGTAATCAAAATCGGCATCTGCCTGATATCCGCAGTTGCTGCAGGTCTTACTTGCACCATTCCAGTTTGCGCGTCTGCTGATACTGTCATCTTGAAAGCCGTCACTATTTTGACTGCCGCCGTCGTTCCACCCGGAATAAGTTCCCTGCCAGCCCAAGTCTACCGCTTCCAGGTCTGAAGGCAGGATTTCTACTTCCTCACCTTTCGCAATTCGTTTTCCGACCTCCGGGTCCAGACGATATATTTTCCCACAACAGCTCATACGGACAAAGTACTGCTTATTCCATTTAAAGCAGGGAATGAAGAACAGCGACAAAACCGTATAGGTCATAAAGACAATATACCGCCCGTACCTGCCGCAATTTGGACAGATCACATTCTGTGTATGATCAAATTCTTTGCTTCCTTCGGAAACACCGATCATGAAAAACATGATTTGCTCTACTCCTTCGCAAATTGGATAATTGCGTTAACTGCATCCGATTCTGCCTTTGGGTCCTTATCATATAAAATGGAGTGCGTTCCGTTTTCAACATCAACAATATTTGCTGCATCTCCAATCGCCTTTACGATCAATTCGACCGATGGACCGGAAATGATTTTATCCTTCAAAGGATTGATGATCAGATGTTCATGCGGATAATGACAAAGTTCTTTCAGCCCTTCTTTCATCAGCTTATAGTATTCAAGCAGCTGCTTTGTGAAATACCATTTCCAATACTCATCCCCTAAATACGCTTCATCGCAAGGGGCATTCTCATAATGCTGATGGTACTTTGTACTTAAGTGCCACTTACAGCGGATCTTCGGGGTAAATAAGGACAAGAACCCAAGGATGATCCTTACAGGCTGTCTCATCTCCAGATTTTCAAAGCTTGGGGAAACATAGACGATCTTCCCAACATTCTGATCATTGCTTCCAAGGAAAGCGCAGATCGCAGTTCCCATGGAATGACCGAGCAGGTGAACTTTTTTATATTTCCTTTTCAGGTCGTTCAGGGCATTTTCCGAAAGGCCTTGCCAGTCGTTCCGGTGAGCTGCAATAAAATCATCTCCGCAGGTTCCATGTCCCGGAAGCCTCGGCACATAAACATCATATCCCAACTCATACAGATCAACCGCCGGCCTGACCATCTCTCCCGGATAACCTCTGTACCCGTGGATAAAAAGCCAGCATTCTTCCGCTTTCTTTTCATGTATCATCGAAAAGGACCGGGCGCCTGTTCGAACTTCTTTTTTGTCCCGATAAACGTCCCTGTACCAATTTTCAGGGACCCAATAGTTGATATTTGTTAAGTCCATGTAAATATTATGCCTTTTTATTGATTAATCTTTTCAATTATATCAAAAAGCTCCGCATCTGCGGAGCTTTTTTCTAGTCATCATCCCAGTCTCTGTTCATGTATTCATTATATTTTGCATTCGCCTGCTGACTTTCCTTCTTTTCCCTCCAGGCTTCGATTTCCGAACAGATCGCAAGCATCTCATCTACAACCAGTTCCGCCTTTTTCGGCTTTACATATTTCAGGTATGAGATCATTCGCTCCATTGCCTTTGGACTTCCTAAGTTTCTGGCAACTTCGTCTCCCAGTTCTTCCGGAAAACCCAAATGTCGGATTTCGCTTACTAATCTGTTTTTAGTATTTGTCCACTCATTCATTGCGTTTACATCGGAGGCATTTCGGAAGGATCAACTACATGAAGTAAGATCTTGTTTTTAATTGCACCCATTTTCATCTGTGATTTTACACAGATGATCTTACCCGGCTCGATAACCAGCGAAAGATCCTCACAGTTTCTGCACATGCCGATCGTGCAATGAAGAGTGTAGCGCCCCGGCGCAAGTTCGATCAGCGCGGTTCCGGTATTTGCAACATGACCCATCGGTTCTCCGTTTAGATAGATACCTTGCGCATTCATGGCGCCGGAAAAATGGCCCATACGGTAAAGCTGTATAAAACCATTGTTTGCAAAGTCAACCGTGTGAGGTGTATTGCATTTCTTGCATACACTTGTAAAACCAGCATCATAAACATATCCGCAGGATGGGCACTTAATTTTGTAAACCAGCTGCTGATAGTTCGGAAGGCTCGGCGCTGAAGGCGGCGTTGCTTGCGCAGTCTCAGCTGTAGCCCTGACCATTGGTTGCGGATCTGCTGCTGCATTATTTACTACCGCCTTGTTTGGCGCTCCGCAATGCTTACAGAAAGCCGCACTATCTTCAATTTGATTTCCACAATTTGAACAAAACATTTTCTTTCCTCCCTATTATTTTATAAAGTCTTCCACTTGTTCTCTGTCTTTCAGGGCAGTCCCTGCACCTACTGCTGTGGTGCAGATCGCACCAACTGCATTTGCAAACAAAAGTGCCTCTTTATGAGATTTCCCGCGCAGGATCTCACTGATAAATCCTGCGATGAAATTATCACCTGCTCCCGTAGAATCGACCGGATCGATTTCATAGGCCGGAAGAGAAATCTCCTCTTTCGCATTTTTTAAATAACAGCCTTTACTGCCGAGTTTAATGATCACATTTGCGATTCCGTATCCCAGGAAAACATCCGCCTGTTCTTCCACCTTCTCTTTTCCTGTATAGTATTTTGCCTCGTCTTCATTCGGCGTAATATAGTCGATCAAAGGCAGGCTGTCTTTAATCTCTTCCAGTGTCAATGGATGAAAGTTCGGAATCTTTGTGTCTGCAAACACTTTCATTCCGGCTGCCTTTGCCTCTGACAGAACAGCATGAATGATCGCCGGATCATCAAATGGCGCACGGAACAATGAGCCAATACTGATCGCCTTTGCTTCAAGGCTTCCAATCCCTCTTGTTTCCGGATGAAAATTATGGCGGTGTGCAAGATTCGTGACCGACATTCT
>CAMODY010000022.1 GCA_946611595.1 uncultured Clostridia bacterium
CCATAGCGACCGGGTTTCCGCTTAACGTACCTGCCTGATAAACCGGACCAAGCGGTGCAACGCAGTTCATAATATCTTTGCGTCCGCCATAAGCTCCGACCGGCATACCGCCGCCGATGATCTTTCCGAAAGTTGTAAGATCCGGAGTGACTCCGTAAAAGCCCTGCGCTCCATCCAGCGCCAGACGGAAGCCTGTGATGACTTCGTCGAAGATCAAAACTGCCCCATTTTCCGTACACAATTTGCGGAGTCCTTCCAGGAATCCTTCCCTCGGAAGAACGACGCCCATGTTTGCGCCAACCGGCTCTACGATCACACATGCGATCTCGCCCGGGTTTGCCTCAAATAGAGCCTTTACACTATCCAGATCATTATAGACAGCACTCAAGGTATCTTTCGTGCATCCTTCCGGAACTCCGGCGCTTCCCGGAATCCCCTGTGTCATGAGCCCGCTGCCGGCCTGCACTAAAAGCGCATCGCTGTGGCCGTGATAGCAGCCAGCAAATTTCACGATCTTATCGCGCCCGGTAAATCCGCGAGCCGCGCGGATCGCACTCATGACTGCTTCCGTTCCGGAATTGACCATACGCACCATTTCGATTGATGGAACAATCTCGCAGATCAGCTCTGCCATATCCACTTCTCTTTCGGTTACCGCACCAAAACTCAATCCGTCAAAGATGGCCTTGCGCACTTCTTCCATAACATCCGGATTCTGGTGGCCTAAGATCATCGGGCCCCAGGAGCCGATAAAGTCGATGTATTTATTTCCCTCAGAATCCCAGATGTAGGACCCGAAACCTTTTTCAATAAAACGAGGCGTCATGCCAACAGAACCGAATGCTCTTACCGGGCTATTGACTCCGCCCGGGATCACCTTTTTTGCTCTTTCAAATAATTCATCTGATCTGCTCATTATCCAATCAAACCATCCTTGATATATTTTGCAATTTCTTTTGCATAGTATGTGATATAGATATCTGCGCCTGCGCGGAATGCTGCAGTTGCCATTTCGCTTACGATGCGGTCTTCATCGATCCAGCCGTTTGCAGCAGCTGCCTTTACCATCGCATATTCACCGCTTACGCTGTAAGTTGCGATCGGAAGATCTGTCATGTCGTGCACTTCACGCACAAGGTCAAGATAGCTCATTGCCGGTTTAACCATGATGATGTCTGCGCCTTCTTCCACATCCAGCATTGCTTCTTTCAAAGCTTCTCTTCTGTTGTGAAAATCCATCTGATAACTCTTTCTGTCACCAAAGGAAGGTGCAGATCCTGCTGCCTCACGGAACGGCCCGTAAAAAGCAGAAGCAAATTTAACGGCATAAGACATGATCGGGATATTCGTATAGCCGTTTGCATCAAGACACTCACGAATAGCAGCGATGCGGCCATCCATCATGTCAGAAGGAGCAACCATCTGTGCACCAGCCTGTACATGAGAAAGCGCTGTCTTTGCAAGAAGATCCAAGGTCTTATCATTATCGACGTCGTGACCGCATAAAACACCGCAGTGACCATGGGAAGTATATTCACACATGCAAACATCCGTGATCAGATACATCTCCGGATATTTTTCAGCCGTGCGGCGGAGCGCTCTCTGTACAACGCCGTCTTCTGCATATGCCTGACTTCCGACTTCATCCTTAATCTCCGGAATGCCAAAGAGCATGACATTTTGAACGCCTGCTGCAAGGAGTCTTTCGATTTCTTCATCCATGCGGTCAACCGTATAGCGGAACTGTCCCGGAAGGGAATCGATTTCCTCCACTTTATTTTCACCATCCATAACGAACATCGGATAGATCAGCGACGCTGCATCCATTCTTGTCTCACGCACCATTTTACGGAGCGCTTCCGAACTTCTTAATCTTCTTGGTCTGACTGTTAAATCCATTGTTTATCCATCTCCTTGTTTTATATTCCAACTTTTATCTGTTAATAAAAGATATCTTCATTTTTATTCTTTTGAAAGGAGTTCTTCCATCGCATCTAAAACATCACGAAACGTTTTATCCGGAAGTTTTGCACGAAGGCCGAACAGAAGATGATTCATCATTCTTTCGGATGCCCCTTCCACTTCCGTTATCAGCTGCTCCTTTTCCTCGCTCTCAAGCGGAACGTGCTTCATATATGGCGTCATGCGGACGCTGACATCTCCGCCTGCTTTTTTCTTTAACGCCTGGATCATTGGAACAAAGTCGCGTCCCTCATACCATTCGTAGAAACGCTCCTTTTCCTCATTCAGGATCTCTTCTGCTTTTGCTAAATTCTTTTTAAATTTTTCGGATTGAACATCGATATGGAAAGAATCAATATCGTAAAGAGAAATCCAGGAAAGTGCTTTGATCTCCGGATCGATATCCCTTGGAACTGCAAGATCGATCATCGGGATCGTATGATCGACAGAAAGTTCATTCATTTTTTCAAGTGTGATCGTATAATTCGGACTGCTGGTTGCACTTACGACCATGTCGCATTCTGGAAGAAGCCCATAGCGCTCATCATAATCAATGCGTTTGCAGCCAAGTGGAATATCAACAACTCCGCTATGATATTTACGGACAGTAACTGTAACATCTGCGCCGTAGTCCATCAGGGTCTGGGCAGAAAGTTTGCCCATCATGCCGTTGCCGATGACCATGCACTTCTTGCCATCTACTGAAATGCCTTCTTCTCCGAGCATCCTGAGTGCAGTATGGATAACAGAACGGTCTGCCGTGGAAAGATCTGTCTCCGTGCGGACGCGTTTTCCGGCAGTGATCGCCTGACGGAAAAGGACTTCCAGTGCATTGTCAGTTGCGTAGCAACTTCTTGCGAAAGCGACCGCATCTCCAACCTGGGTGATGATCTGGTCTTCGCCTACGATCTTGGACTCCAGACCAGCGGCTAAGCGGAACAGGTGATCGACCGCTTCGCTGTCTTCACGTTCCACGAAGTATGGGCTGTACTTTTCGGCATCCACTTCAATATGATCGCAAAGCAGCTGCACCGGAGAGAATGTCGCCGTATGCTTTACGCTGAACCAGATTTCCATACGGTTACATGTTGAGATCATGACGCAGCCATTCACCTCATCCATGTCCATAAAAGTTTCATACGCAAGCGCCATACGTTTGGATGTAAAAGAAAATACGCTTCTTACATCCAGGTCTGCTTTATTATGATCGACTCCTGCCATCCAGATTGCCATAGTGTTTCTACTCCCTTTACGACAGTTTGAGGGCGTCTAAGGATTTCCCTTGGCGTCCTCAATTATTCGTAAACCTTAACTTTAAAATTTTATCATTTACATCATTATTTCTCAACCGGAACCGGGTTCGTTACCGTTACAGGATGTGTGTACCAGTTGTCATGTGTACCAATAATGGAAACATCAAATGGCTCACCAATTCCCGGGCACGGAATATCATAGCCATAGACTTCGTCTGTCATACCGTCACTGTAAGTAACTTCATCCGTCGTTGGCTGAAGAAGCTCAGATTCATCTGCCGCCTCTGCCTCTTCCGTTGTTCCGACAAAGAGATTTACGATCTTCTTTGAAGTAAGGGTTACATGAAGTGTCATCTCACCATTTTTAACCGTGAGCTCTCCCTTGCCTTCTTTTGCTTCATTGATATGGAACATATTACTTCCGGTATCAACATCAACAGTATAGACGCCATCTGCTAAAGTATTTGCAGAGGGTTCTACCGCAGCAGATCCAGCGTTCACTTCCTGTCCGGAAGAAGCTGCGCCACCGGTTGTTTCGCCGCCGCCACCATTTCCGCAGCCTGCCAAAACGAGCATAGCCGCCATCGCGATACCTAAAATTCCTACAATAATCTTCTTCATTTTCAATCTCCATTAACGCAACATTCGCCCCGCAAGGCCAAGGCCTTACGGGACGATCGTTTGTACATATTTAGTGATTCATGTCAGCTGTTTTATTGAAACCCCTCGTATGAATCTTTTAATGCAATTTACTGCATTGCAGCCTGTGTATGTGCTACATACATAGCCTGGATGTCAGCGATTCTTCCAAGACCTTCGATCTGGGTAGTTACATTGTCAGCACCAAATCCATTTCCGATTTCAACAGGTGCGTCAGCGCCTTCAACTTCGAATTCACCGCCATTAACAAATCCATAGTACCAGGAGCCTTCCTCGTCTGCTGCCATGTCGTTGTTAGCGTGGTCACCAGCAACAACCATCATCGGACGAAGAACGATCTTTGTAAAACCTGCAGCCTCAACAGCTTTCTTAACTTCCGGAAGAGCGGTATCAGCCGGATTTCCTTCAACAGTTCCGACGAATACGTTCTTGTATCCAAGCTGTGTCATCTGTGTCTGCATCTGATCATATGTGATAGCTGCTTCGTGAGAAGTACCATGTCCCATGAATACGAATGCAACGCCGTCAGCTGCTGCTGCATCTGCAGAATCATAACCAGCTACCTTAGCAGCCTCAGCTACTAAAGCTTTTGCAGTTGCTTCTTTATCAGCGTTGATTGCTGCAGTATCAGCACCAACTTCACCCAGGAGCGGCTCTGCAACTTTTACGCTTGCAAATTTGTCTTTGTATCCTTCGAGAGTTCCAACAAGCTCTTCATACTCAGCACCATGCATTAAGTGAGTCGGCTGAATAACAAGGTTCTTAACTCCGTTTGCAACTGCTCTTTCAAGAGCCTGCTCAACGTTGTCAATGCTCTCGCCATCACGTGCAAGGATGTGGTTGATGATGATCTGAGCTGTGAAAGCTCTTCTTACAGACCAATCCGGATATGCTGCTGCAAGTGCATCTTCAACGCCTTTGATATCTTTAACACGGCTGTCGTTGAAGGAAGTACCAAAGCTTACAACAAGGAGCTCGTTCTCACCGATCTCATCCTGATTGCGAGGATCATCGAGGGAAGCATCACCTGTGTCACGTCCGAAGTAATCTGCTTCTTCAACAAGTTCTTTCTGAGCATCTGTTAAAGCATCCCATGCTGCTTTAGCTTCTGCACAACGCTCATCGTTGCCTTCAGTCCATTCCTGAACCTGGATAGCTGCGATAAGTGCGTCAACGTTTGCTGCTGCTTCTGCATCAGCGTCTGCTACTGCTGCGCTGCCAGCCGGAGCTGCACCGCTGCCAGCAGGTGTGTTGCTGGATCCGCATCCAGCGATCATTCCGATAACAAGCGTAAGAGCTGCTAACAGAACGATCAGTTTGCTAACTGTTTGCTTTTTCAATTTCATAACCTCCTATTTCTTTACTGCGCCGGTATAAACTGGCGCAATTTTGGTTCACGTGTAAAACAAAGTGCTCGCCTTATCGAACACGCCGCCTCCAAGGACTTTTTCGCACAAAAAAAGCAGCGAATCTTATAGAAGATTGCTGCGGCCGTATTTGCGCAATACAAAAGTTCCTTCTGCCCATTTGCCGAGGCATACAAAACATCCATTTAAGCAGGTCTCCTGACTTGCGCATCATCAGCTTATCTTCTGCCTTCTCAGGATCATCCCAATGGCTTGCATACTGCCTTAGAAGAAGCCTCCGCGCCTACAGTGGCGGCACCGTTCCGGACTCTGACCGGATTCCCTATTCTCCGCTGAGTGATGCATAAAAAACAGCGGCACTTAAACTTGTTCGATTAGAATTTGGTATACCACTTTAGGCTATTTTTGTCAACTGTTTGGATAGCTACATCCCATGTATCTTTTGCCGAAAGTAAACTGCACTTCCAGTATCAAAAATCACACTTTTTTGTATTATTTTAGTACGTTAAAAAAATCTGTGATTTCCTTGTTTCAGGAAATGCCATGATATAATGACTTTGCAACTGATGCTTATAAATATTTCTAAAATATATGGAGGTACATGCACTATGAAAAAGAAACTGCTTGCAATCATTGCAATTGTTTGTGTAGCAGCATTCGTTCTTTCCGCATGCGGCGGCGGAGGTGGAAACTCCGGTGGCGGCGGAGGCGGAAACTCCGGCGGTGGTGCTGCAGAAACTTATGACGTTGGTGTATTTACAGTATCCGTTCCATCCGGATGGACAGCATTCCCTCAGGATGATATCTTTGGCGACAAAGATGCAGAAGGAAACTATCCGGTTGATCCGGAAACGATCCTGCTTGCAAAAGGCGCAAAAGATGAGTTCGATGCATATTCAAGACCGAGCGTACGAATCTATTGGTATAAAGCAGACGCTTATGTATTAGATTCCCGAAGCTTCTACGACGATGTAGTAGACATCAGCGGTGTTACCATTAAAGGAAAAGAGTGTGACGCATACAAAGGCGAATCCATGGGTTACGTATATCAGTTTATCCACTATCAAGGAGACGATGCGCAATACGATTTCAACATCCTGATTGCCGCTGACGGAAAAGATACCGGCATCACCTGGGAAGACCCTGAGGTGAAGTCGATCTTAGAAAGTGTTGTTACAAAATAAAAAACGGCAGCGTAAATACAAATAATCCGCGCATACACAGCATATTAAAAACTCCTGCAGACCATTCTGCAGGAGTTTTATTATCTTCGTGTTTCTCTTTTTCCGGCGTTTAGTCTGTCAGCCCCTCGGCACTCGTTGATCGCCCCGACCTCTTATTTGCATACATTTCTCTGTCTGCGCGGTCAAAGACTTCTGACACTGTATGATCCTTGCCCCGAACATATTCCGACATGCCACAGGCAACCGTTACCTTTTGTTCTGCTGCATTATTCTGATTCGTCTCTTCCATCTCTTTCAGCAGTTCCATACGTTTCTCGTAATCCTGTCCACGCATTATGGCAACAAATTCATCGCCACCGATGCGGAATACCGGACTATGTTTAAAGATGTTACAGATGATCCTGCACGCCTCAACAATGCACTGATCACCTGCGCTGTGACCTTTCGTATCATTAATCTCTTTGAGGTCATTTAAGTCGCATACAACAAGCGCAAAATCCTCTGCCTGTCCGGATGAGATCGCGACGTTGAGATCTTTCTCCGACTGAAGATAAGCCATTTTGTTTTTAACTCCGGTCAGGGCATCCTTCAAGATGAGTTCCTGTGCTTTTACAAGTTCTTGTTCTCTTCGCATCTGTGCATCGACATTGCTGATACCAACAACGATATGCCGGTCATCATCCTTACTCATCCGGATCGCTTTCGTGTTGATAAAGATCGGCTTGCCGCCCATAACAATTCGATACGTAGCAGAATAGCTTGTCGCAGCCTCAAGTCCTTTAAGAATATTGCTCTTAGTCCAAACTTTAAGCGCCTGCTCTCTGTCAGCCTCGTAAATCACCTGTTCAATATTTCGCCTTGTTTCTTCGAAGAAATTTCTTCCGCTCTCTTCAAGCTGCAGATCTTTATATTCTTCAGAGGAACTATATTCAATATAATCATCCGTAACGAGGTCAACATAGTAGATGCCGAAGTAGTCCTGCGCAAGTGCCTGGGCAATACGGGAGTAAGAAATGTGCCGGTGTCTTTCATCTTCCATTAGGCGCTTTTGCAGTTCACTTTCAGTGCCCGCTGATTTTTTCTGCTCTTCGAGATATTTCTTTCTTTCTTCCAGAAATACGTCATACTCTTCTGTCTTAACCGGTTTCGAAAAGAAGAAGCCCTGTGCATAGTCACAGCCTAATTTTCTAAGTGCCTCAACCTGATCTTCGGTTTCCACACCCTCTGCAATCACAGGGACGTCCAGATAATCTGCAATATCCATGATCAGCTCCAGCATACGCATATCCTGCCGGTCACCAAATGCAGCGCGGATAAAGAGCATGTCGATCTTAAGCACATCGATTGGCAGCTTCGAGATCATATTCAGTGAAGAATATCCTGTTCCAAAGTCGTCCATCTCAATACGGAAGCCTTTTTCGCGCAGAAGGTTTACCTGTTCGATGATCTGCTCGGAATCTTCCGTATAGGCAGACTCCGTGATCTCAAGCGCATAGTCCTTCGCAGTCAGTCCATATTTTTCAACCAGACCGCTCAATTTATCAACCAGCAGCGGATCATACATATCAATACGGGAAATATTAACGGAGACGATAAGGGAAAAATCATAGCGTTCTTTCCACTCTTTCATCTGTGCTGCCGCTGCTTCCCAGACATAGTAGTCCAATTGCTGGATCAGGCCGTTTTCTTCAAACAGCGGAATAAAAACTCCGGGATTAATGAAGCCAAGCTCCGGATGGATCCAGCGGACAAGCGCTTCCGCACCTGCAAGCACCGGTGTGTCTGTACGAATATCAAACTTCGGTTGGTAATATACCTGGAATTCTTTATTCTCGATCGCTCTTGGGAAATCATCGATCAACTGTTCCGAGTAAATCTGCGCATCATGAAGCGTCTTATCGTAAAAGGCAATTGAGGTCGTAAAATCTGTACGAATACGGTCAGCCGCCAGTTTTGCACGGTCAAAGCGTCGTTCGATATTCAGGCTTTTATCACAGCTTGGATAAACACCCATACGAAGACGTACGCGGCCTTTCGAGTTTTCCTGCATATCTTCCCCAAGACCTTCCGATGCATGACCCAGGATTTCTTTAAAATCTTTTCCATGCTGACAGTAGACAAGGAAGGTATCTGCAGATCTTCGGCAGACGATGCCGCCATTATCCTGTACTTTCTCACGCAGCCGCTCACCGATCGTCTTCAATAAAACATCGCCATATTCTTTTCCATAGCGCTCATTGATCATATGGAAATGGTTGATATCCACGACAATGGCATCCATTTCTATTTCTTTATGGTACTGATCGTACTGCTCAGCATAGTTGAAGAAGAACTCGCGGTTATACAGTCCTGTTAATGGGTCACGTTCTGTAGACTGGATGATCTCACGGTCTTCGGAAAGCTCAATCGTCTTTAAGACACGAGCCATTACAACTTCCGGCTGCGAATACGGCTTTGTGAGGAAATCGCTCGCCCCAAGGTTAAGGCTTTCCACTTCTGCACCCTTTTCGGACGTCATCACCATAACCGGAATATGACTCATATCCGGATCAGCCTTTAAGAGTTTCAAAAGCTCCATGCCACTGATTTCCGGCATCAGAAGATCCAAGAGGATTAAAGACAGATAGTCTTTGTTTTCCCTGATCTGATCCAGCGCTTCTTTTCCGTCTTTTGCGAAAAGAAGATCGTATTCGTTTTGCAAGATGTTTCCAAGTATCTCACGGTTGATCATCTCGTCGTCGACGATCAGGATCAAACGCTTTCCGTCCTTGGAATGAAATCTCTCATGACTTTTCAGCATTGCGTTGTCCCCTTTATTGTGCCTGTTCTGTACTGCCTACATCAGAAATTATTCCCAGTTCATCTCTGCGCCTTCATCTTCGGCGTTCCCGCTCTGTTTGAGGGCCGCATCGATCAGTTTCATCATTTCAAAGACCGAACGGAAATAGACCGTCTTGTCTTCGTCCACCCATGTGATTCTGCCCTGCCAGCTGCTGTTCTGCCGTTGCTGCACTCGTACGATAAAGGTCCCTGCATCTCCATGCTTTGTAAGAATATCTTTGTCGCTCATTACTTTTTCCCTCTCCTTATCCTGAAGCCTATTTACTGTATAGGGTCGTTCTACAACCCGCGGTTTTCTTTTCCGTTTTAAGTTGATCGCATCATCCTCAAAATTCCGCTCGTTTGTCGCCGGGCACGGAAAATTCAAAATATCAAAAAGATTTTCCAGCTTTCTAAGAAGCTCTGCACCGTCACCGAAATGAACCGGTTCCAGGCTGTAGCCGTGGTAAAAAAGTCCATTCATATCATAGCCAAGATAATGATCTATGCAGAGCACCACTCCGTTTTTAATGCCGATGTAGCTTTGTGTTCCTGCCATACGCCACCTCTCAATCGTACCTGCAGAAGACACTGTTGACGTAGTACTGTACGCCCGTCCTCTGCCGTCCGATCAGGAAATTCTGGTTGATACGTTTTTGAACGATCTTGCAGTTTTCCATCGTTGTATTCGCAAGAAGCACCAGATACTGGCCTTTGCCATATCTGCAGACAACATCACTGCGACGGATGGAACGGAAGATCGCTTCTTTCAGACGCTCTGTAAGTTCCGTCATCGCCGTGCTTTCCCGCATCGGGTTTCCTTTACTGTCAACCAGCGTGCAGAGCATTAAGAAAACGGACTGACCGCCACGTTCCATCGTACGTTCTGTCAGCTGGTAGATGCCTCGGAAGATCGGATAGCTGCAGGTATATCCGCCACGCGCATCCGGATTTTCTTCCATCAGTTTTTCCTGGATTTCATCTAAGACCTCATAGCTGTGGTTGATCTGATCACCCAGATAGTCCATCAGTTCCTGCATGCGTGAAGATGGTCTTGTACCGATCACGCTCATGTAGTAGTCGGATATATCTTCGTAGAAGCGGATCGCATCTTCATATCGGCTGGTGGCAATCAACGCTTCCATCGTGAGCGTCTCCCATTCAGCAAACGGATTGACCTTTGCCGCATAATATCCCAGATCTTCCAGGACAAACCATTCTTCTTTTTCTCTTAAAAGCTCCGCTGCTTTTTCCACACTGTCGCAGAAGAGCTCACGGTATCTGCGAGCCTCTTTTGCGATCCACACAACACTTGCCTGATGCTCTAAAAATTCTCCATCGTAGAGATGAACCACATCCAGATAAAGATTCATCTTTTTTGTCTTGTTTGTTTCGGCTTCCGCAAGTGCATAAAGGCGGTCAAACTCCCTGGCATCCTCCACAACCGGAATTTCGTTTGTAAAGAAATAGACGCCTTCTTTCTGCTCGATAAAGTTCACATTCGGAAGTCCGTATTTTAAGAGCTGTTTCTTTGCGTTGTAGATAACATTCTGCGTGGAGTGATGGATGTTCTTGAGGTCGATATTCTGGAAGATCGCCTGCTCAAGCGCATCCCTTGAAATGCCCTCTTTTCCCGCATGAATGAGTGCTTCCATCAAGCTGATAAAATTAGATTCGTTGGATTTGCTCTTTCCCGTGATCGACTGACTGCCATAAGTCATCTGGAAAGTTCCAAACATTTTGACTTTTAAAACTTCTCCCATAGTCTGCTCCCTAATCCATCAAAACTACTGTGTAAAATGTCTGTTGAAATCCTTTGCTGCTTATCGTGTTCTTTTTACAGTTCAAGTCTCTTACTCATTGCGTCATAGTGTACACAGGAGATGAGCGCCGTCTCTTTCGAGATCTTGCCCTCCCGGTACAATTTTAAAAGGCTGGCATCCATTGTGAACATGCCTTCCGCAGCGCCTGTCTGCATGACAGATTCAATCTGATGCAGTTTCCCGTCGCGGATCATGTTCTGCACTGCCGGTGTGCATTTAAGTACTTCAAATGCAGGCACAAGGCCTCCATCAACGCCCGGCACAAGCTGCTGGCAAACGATTCCTTTAAGGATCTGCGCCAGCTGGATTTTCACCTGATGCTGCTGCGATGCCGGGAACACATCAATAATACGGTTAATCGTATTCGCTGCAGAACTGGTGTGCAGCGTGCTGAAAAGTAAGGTTCCTGTTTCAGCTGCAGTGATCGCTGCGGAGATCGTATCATAATCACGCATCTCACCAAGCAGGATTACATCCGGGCTTTCCCTGAGCGCAGAGCGCAGAGACTCTAAATATCCCGGTGTATCAATGAAGATTTCCCTCTGTGTAACGATTGCCTTTTCATGGCGGTGGATATATTCGATCGGATCTTCCATCGTGATGATGTGACAAGATCTCGATTTGTTAATGCGGTCGATCATGCACGCGAGCGTTGTGCTCTTTCCGCTTCCTGCACTTCCCGCAACTAAAACCATTCCTTTCTTATTGTCAGCTAAGGAAAGGACACTGTCCGGAATCGAAAGAGACGATGCATCCGGAAGACCAAACTGGATTACGCGGATGACAGCTGCTAAAGAGCCGCGCTGTCTAAACACGTTAACACGAAAACGTCCAAAGTGTGCGATGGAGAACGAGAAGTCATCATCGATACGCTTATCCAGGTTGATGCGTTCTCTTCCGCTCACCTCATATATTTCTGCTACCAAATCTGCAATGTCGTCCGGCAGAAGTTTTGCCTCACCAATGCGGTTTTGCTCGCCTTTGCATTTTAGAGTGACCGGAAGTCCGGCAATCAGAAAGATGTCGGATGCTCCTGTCTCTACTGCAGTCTGTAATACTTCCTGAATATTCATAGTTATTCTCCTTGCCAAAGATTGCCCATGTCTGTGGACTCTTCCCAATCTTTATTGATCTGCCAGCGTTTTACTTTGTACTGTCCGCTTTCACCTTCGAGTTCTATGGTCAGCGTATAGCCTTCTCTCTGGAACGTTTTGCTGATTTCGGTTCCTTCGGCTGCCGGCTGTTTGATCATTTCATTCAAATATTCCTGCCCGTCTTTTTCTAAAAGATAACGGGTTTCAACGCTTTCTGCATAGCGTTCAGAAAGACGCATGTCTGCTGCCGAGTTTGAGTAAGACAGCATCGCAAGAACGCTTAAGCAGATGGTGATTACGGTAAGAAGCAGGGCCAGAGGGCCAAGCCGGATCGGAATATGTTTCATCGTCCGCCCTCCTTACTGAACCCGGTCTCAAGGTCGTAGATCTTTTCTTCACCATAAAAGACCGTCACGGTTCCATTTACAAAATCGCCTGCATCATCCCAGTGGATCGTCATCTTCATTTTGCCCTTTGCATCCGGCTGTAAGTCGTCATTATATGTGGCAGTGATGTCGCTTCCGGCAGCAAGGGCGTTGTCTTTCTCATTCAGGGTCTTCAGCACATCCTCTTCGCTTTCGGACGCGAGGAAAACCTCCGCTCCTGAAGCAGCCAAAGTAACAGCATCAGAAAGCTGCTTTGCTTTCCGGCTGTTCAGATCAGATTTCGAGAACGCGTTCGCAAGAACACTGATCGCCAAAACGGAGATGATCAGCATCAAAACGATCTCAATATAAAAGCTGATGTTTCTTCCCTGCTTCAATGTTGGAGCTCCTTTAGTTTCTGTGGCCTAATTCTTTTGTCTATACGGCATTGCTGCTTGCGCGGTATCGCTATCCATGCAACAACTCTGTTTAAACAGCATCTTTACCTCTCAGGCACATGTATAAACACGCTGCCCTCATCAGTGCTGACTTTCATCAGCCCTGCGTTAATTTCTTCTATCTCAAAGGTGGCGGTCTCCCCAATGCGGATCGCATAATCCGGCATCAGCGCGCCATCCACTTTTCCATAATCCTCAACTAAATAACCATCCGCAACATAGATACGATTTCCGTATCCCGTTCCAGTATCTTCTACTACAAGCAATTCTCCATACTGACCATCTGTTTTCTTCGTGATCTCTGTCTCGTTCATTTTTGTTGTGGTCAGAAGATAGGACAGGATTGCACGCTGGTCATTATTGGCCGCCTGCCGCCCTGCGATCCCGCGATAGATATTCGTTCCAAAGAGCACCAAAAGAAGGAAGCATCCCAGGAAGAACGCCGTGATCGCGATAATATAAATGCCAGAGGCTTGTCCTTTTTCTTTTTTGTTCATACTTCTTAATGTACCCGTTTGGTCACGCGGACATCCGGCAGCTGGTTCTCCGCAAATGCATCATAGACCACATAGTAGTCCGTTGTATTTACACGGAGGCCATAGTGGTCTTCTAAATATTTAAGGTCCGGCGGATATGCGCCCTCAACAACATAGCACTGCAGTGCGCTCTGCTGCACCGCCGCGCGGATGGATTCTTCCGCATCAGCATTCTTCTGCATTGCCGGAGATTTCGCTATAAAAAACCATACTAAGAAAACGCAGACGATGATCACCAGCGCCCAAAGCACGATCTTAAATTTACTGCTTGTTTTGTCTTTGTACATTTATTCCGCAATCTATTTGCAGTGACTTTTCTTGTAACCTTTGTATCTTATTCGTGTGAATCTATTAACCAATCGAGTTCATGATTCCAATCAGCGGAAGCATAACGCTTAAGAGAGCGATTGCAATCGTGATCATCAAAATACCGGAAAGAAGCGGCTCGATTGTGCTTACCAATCGCTCTGTCTGGTTGGAGCAATCTCTTGCTAACAGCTCGATCAAACGTCTTAAAACGTCATCCGTATTACCGCTTCGTTCGCCCGGGATCAGCATACGTCCGTAGATCGGCTCATAAAGTTCCACGTCATTTGCAGCCTGTGCAAAGCCAACGCCCTCTTCCATTTTGCGTGCGACCTGTTTTACTTTTTCTTCGACAGGTTCATAATCCGTCATTGCAAGTGCGTTCAAAACTGCTTCATCCTGCATCTCGCCGCTCGCAAGAAATACTTCATAAGCAGAAGTGAAACGATACAGTGCCATATCTTCCAGCAGTCCTCTGCAGGTTGCATTCTTGGACAGGATCTTTTCGATCGTCTTCTTGCCGTTGCCTTTCCACATCGCAAAGCCGATCAGGATCAGCACAACCAGAATCACCATGATCGCGAGCACAACCCAGCAGAAGATGTAAGCGATATTGATGTAGCTGTAACTTCCGGAAGAAAGGCTTCCTGTCAATGTTTGATACACATCAGAGAACGACGGCAGCACGGCGAACAGCATGATCAGAAGAACCACGATGATCATTACGACCATTGCCGTCGGGTAAATAATGACGGAACGGATCTTTTTCGCGATCGTGTTCTGCTCGCGATAGTAATCAGAAAGGCGGAAGAGGATGTCTTCGAGCTTACCGGTCGATTCACCCGCCTCGATCATCTTCACCGCATACTCCGGGAAGATGTCCGTCTCCTTCATTGACTGTGCCAGCGAACTGCCGGTGTCGATGCGTTTTTCCATGTCTAAAAGCGCATCTTTCAGGGCACCTTTGCTTTCGCTGCCCTTCGTCATCAGGCCGATCGCTTCCGCGATCGGGATACCCGCCTTGACCATCATTCCAAGACTTTCACAAAATGCGCTTATTCCGAGAAGATCCATTTTCTTATGACTTGCCATAACCGTTCTCTCTATCTTTCTTAATTGTTTGTAGGTTATCCACCCTACTGTTGTACATTAACTTCTATCTTTAATCACTTTATCTGTTACTTTTTCGCACGAAGCAGTTAGCTACTCTGCTTGGCCGTTTTGAATCGTATTTCCACCTACTATCTGTTCTGCTCAGACAACTCACATTGCAGAATTCGAATATTTACGCATTTAATCAGCAATACCAATTAGTACTCATACACATCCGAATAATTTGTGCCGTCGCCGATGAACTTACTGTCCGAACCATTAGCTGAAAATGTCAGATCCATGCGTGCCCAATTATCCGAATTAACCTTAAACTCAACTGTGACCCAGCCGGTCTCTGTTGTATAAAACATATTCCACGCGTGATACAAATCATCCGGCGCAACATAACCGAAGATGATTTTTGTCGGAATGCCCTGGCTTCTAAGCATTGATGCCGCAAGCGTTGCATAGTCAAAGCAGATGCCCTTGCCTGTCGTCATTGTCTCATCCGGATCCGGCAGGTAGCCACTCTCAACAGTCTCCGCCTTCGGCGTATCGTACGTGACCGTTTTGCATACGAAATCATAAACTGCGCTAATCACATCCGAGGCAGTATCCGCACTGAATGCAAGTTCCTCCGCCTTTTTAACGCATTCGGAATCCTGTGAATAGTCCGCGTAATCGCTCGGCCTTAAGTACGGCTGGAATTCATCGATCAATGTCACATCTGCGCCGGTCTCAAATGCCACCGCGTACTTATTGTCTACAATGTTTTCCATCACGCGGAACGCATAGTAGCCGTTGCCTGACTGAAGCGGAAAAATAGAAGGTGTGCCATCGGATGCAAGGTCGTAGTTGTAGGTCATGTCGTCTTTGATGACCTGGAACTTAAGCCGCACATCAGAATGTCCGCTGACCGCCACATAGCCTTCGCTGACAGCAGAAGTGTCAATTGACATCACCCCGTTACTCTCCGCAAGGTCCGCATGAAATGCTGAATCCATAAACTCAGGCGCTACGTAGGTTCCTTCCTGATTCGGATCCTTTTCCGGTTTCTGCGAAGCGCCGCCCGGAGCGCCGGAAGTCTCGCCGCCGCAGCCCGTGGAAAGAACAAGTGCAAACGCCAGCACCAGAATGAAGCTTAACAATATTCTCGATAAAACATATTTGGTGCGTCCCGCCATTTGCTTAGTTTCTGTTACTACTCCATTTGCTTAGTTTTTGCCGCAACTCTATTTGCTTGATTTCTGTTGCAACTCTATTTGCTTGGTTTCTGTTGCAACTCTATCGTATCGATCAGGGGAAGTCTGCTCCAAGCCGCTCACAAAAATCCTCACAAAAGGGCCCACTATCCCCACTTTATGACTCTTTGATGTGATTATAACATTAAACAGAAATAGGGTAAAGAAATCGCACAAAAAACGTTGTACTAAAAAAATCCTT
>CAMODY010000023.1 GCA_946611595.1 uncultured Clostridia bacterium
CGATCGGCATTGGCATCCATCAGGGCTGTCAGCCGCTCTTTGGATTTAATTACGGGGCGAAAAATTACGAGCGCGTAAAAGAGACCTATAAAAAAGCAGCACTGGTCACAATCTTGGTGGGCGTCGTTTTCTTCCTTGTTTTTGAACTTTTCCCACGCCCGATCATCAGCATTTTCGGCGGTGGCTCAGAAGAGTATTTTCTGTTCGCAGAACGTTTCTTCCGCATCTTCTTAATGTTTACGATCTTTAATGGAATCCCATTATTTACCTCCGGATTCTTTACCGCCATCAGGAAGATGTTTTATGCTGTCGGGCTTCCTGTATTAAAGCAGATCCTGACCTTTACTCCGCTTTTGATCTTTGTTCCGATGGCGATGGGAATCGACGGCATCTTAGTTGCAGGACCGGTTTCCGATTTCATCGTAATCGTTGCCTCGTTTATCTGCGTGGCATTGGAATTTAAACGTCTGGATAAACAGATCATTGAAAGAGATGCGTGACAAGGGGACGGTTCTGTTGTCACATATACTTAGTTATTCAGGAAAAAGGTGACGGAAGAACCGTCCCTCTGTCATAGTGTGAGGTTACCTTATGCAGCATGTAGATCTACGGAATATAAAGATTAATCAAATACAGATTTTTTTAGAGGCGGTCAACTGCGGCAGTTTTTCAGGAGCGGCGGAAGCGCTCCATGTGACGCAGCCGATGGTCAGCAAAACGATCCAGGCACTTGAAAAAGAACTGGGGATCATCCTCTTTATCCGGAGCAAGGGAAAACTGAATCTGACGCCTGCAGGGCGTGACTGTTATAACCAGTGGTCCAACATGCTCAAATATCTGGAAGCCTCCGTGGAGTCCGCGCATGCGATCCAGGAGGGCGCATCTTCAAGGCTGCATATCGGAGCAGGAAGTATGGCAATCGAAGCCGGGAAATTTTTCCCGCTTCTGAAAGATTTTAAAGAGCAGCAGCCGGTCAATCTTTATGTGGAATGCCATGCCATGACGCAGCTGATCACAGAACTTCAAGACGATAAATATGATGCGATCTTTATCTCCAAGCATTTATTGGACAGCATCGAAAGCAGAGGGCTTAAATGGAAAAAGATCCAGGAGACCTTTCTTGCGATTTTTGTGCCCTGGGATAATCCGCTGAGCGATCGGGATGAACTCTCGTTTGCGGATTTAAAGAAAGAATCCTTCATAGCATTTTCTGTTGATACGGATCCGCTTTATCTCGACCTTTTAAACCGGCTGGCAGGAGAAGCAGGATTTATTCCAAAGATCGCCTGCTATATCCCGAATGAAGAATCCTTTGAGGTGAATCTCATGCTGAACAATGGCGTTGCCTTGATCGACAGTATGGTTATGATCAGTGAAGCCATAGCAAAGATGTTTCCGCTGAAAGGATTGAGAAATGACAGCATTCTTGTCTGGAAAGAAGGTAACGCAAGCCCGGCGCTGAAGCAATTCTTAAAATACCTGGATAAACATCTTCCTGAGTAGGACGTGTATTCCAAAACGTTATACCTGTATGAAATCCCTTCATTTTTCGAAGGGATTTTTTGTTGTTACAATCAAAAACAAGAGAAGGAATTGTTTAGCAAACATAGATACAGGAGGTATTAAAATGGGCGTAAATTCATTTGAAAAAGTTGGCAAGATGATGGAGTGCGTGCCGGTGCAGGACCGCAGGGATATACCGTTCTATCCGCAGCTGATCACATGGGCAGGAAGATTTGCAGGATACACACAGAAAGAGATCATCGATGATGATGATAAATGGCTCGATGCCATGAAGAAAACCTTTGATCACTTCGGATATCCGGATGCTGCAATTCCGGCATACCCTGGCGTTATCCTTTTTGGTGAGGCGCTTCCGTGCAATAAACCGGGCTATCAGCTTCCGGACGATGACCTGTTCCAGTTCGTTGAGACCTGCAACATGGATATCGATGATTATAAATTCATCCTGGAAAACGGATGGGGACCATGGTACTTCGGCTATATGTGCCGGATCCAGAAACCGCCGATCACGCCGGATGAACTGATGGGCAAGTTCCAGTGGATGGGACAGTCCTGTGCAAAGGTCTGCGGAACCCTTGCAAGCTGGGGCGTTGTTCCGATCAGTGGAAATACTTTCTTCCCGATGTTTGACCAGCTTTCCCTGATCCGTTCCTTTGAGGAATTCATCATGGATCTTTATGATGAGCCGGACCTGATCAAGGCAGTTCTTGATAAAACAACTCCGGAGCAGATTGGACAGAATATCGGAATGATGGAGAATAATCCGATCAAGGTCATGCATGCATATGCGATGAGATCTGATGCGGCAGTGCTTTCTCCGGAACTGTTTGATGAATTCTCCTTCCCATATCTGAAACAGGAAATCGAGGCTTACCATGAAGCAGGCTTCAAGACCGTTATTCATGCTGACGGCAACTGGGTACCGATGCTTGACCGCTTCTTAACTCTTCCGAGAGCAAGTGTACATTTTGAATTTGATGGCAAGACCGATCTTTATCAGGCAGCACAGATCTTAGACGGATATCATTCCTTCCGCGGTGACGTTCCTGCTACAATGCTTGCGTATGGCACACCAGATGAGGTGCGCGAATACAGCGAGAAACTGATCACGGAAATCGGTATGAAGACACCGGGCTTCATGTTCGGAACCGGCTGTGAGGTACCGCTGAACTGCAAACCGGAAAACTATGCAGCAATGTGTGATGCAATCTTGAAATAAAACTATCAGAAAATAAAGAATAAGATTAAAAGCCCCTTGGCGAGAGAAATCGCTAAGGGGCTTTTTAAATGCCTTAAAGTTGATTTAAGGTAAGCGAGATATCATTAAGCCATCCTAATTAAAACATGCACAGAAATACGAAAGGATGGAAACATGAAAAAGACAGTAAAAGGCGGGATGATATCTTTTGCGGCGATTGCAGTAGCAGTGACAATGATGGCAGCAGGCTGCGGCGCTCAGGATGCAGATCAGATCAGTTCTTCCTCATCATCATATATGAGCGCATCATCGGCAGAAGATCAAAACGGCGGAACCTACCTGACAGCAGATGACATTACGATCAACGAAACGATTGAAAACAATGAGGGTGGCGAACATGCCATTGAAGCGGATGGAGAAGATGCTTCCTACTCTAATATAAAGGCGGTAAAAACAGGAGACTCTGCGGAAGGAGACGAGGCGGATTTCTATGGAGATAACGCAGCGATCTTCGCAACGAATGGGGCAACGCTCGATCTAACGGAAATGCTGGTAGAGACAAACGGAACTCATGCCAATGCAGTGTTCAGCTATGGAGAAGGAACAACCGTGAATATTTCAAATTCCGTGATCGAAACCAGCGGCAACTGCTCAGGCGGCCTTATGACGACCGGCGGCGGAACCATGAACGCAAGCAACCTAACGATCCATACAACGGGTAATTCCTCTGCAGCGATCCGCTCTGACAGAGGCGGCGGAACAGTAACTGTAGATGGCGGAAGTTATACAACGGAAGGAACCGGCTCTCCGGTCATCTATTCCACAGCGGACATTACGGTTTCTGATGCAAGGCTGGAATCGACTGCGTCCCAGGGCGTTGTCGTAGAAGGGCAGAATTCGGTGACATTAAACGATGTTACCTTGATTGCGGACAACAACACAAAGAACAGCGATAAATCCGATTATTACCAGGCGGTCATGATCTACCAGTCCATGTCCGGAGATGCAGATGAAGGAAATGCTTCCTTCGCCATGAACGGCGGCAGTCTGACCAACTTAAACGGTGATATCTTCTTTGTAAACAATACGCTTTGCGATATCAACTTAAGCGGCGCTGAGATCACAAACGAAGGTGATGGCGTATTCTTAAGAGCGGCAGCAGCCGGCTGGGGAAGCGAAGGCTCTAATGGCGGACATGTTACCATGAATGCAAGCGCTCAGGAGATCGACGGCGACATGATCGTTGATGAGGTGTCGACTTTGAACCTTTATCTTACAGAAAGCAGTTCCTTTGAAGGTGCAATCAATAGTGATGGAGAAGCTGGAGATGTATATGTAGAACTTACAGATGAATCTACCTGGACATTAACAGGCGATTCCTATATCACAAGCCTCACTTGTGACGCAGACAGTATCGACCTGAACGGACATACTTTGTATGTAAACGGCAAAGCCTACACGGAAGGAAGTGCTTCTTCCGGAAGTGCGATCGAAGTTACGATCACGAGCACAGGCGGCGGACAGGGAAGCGCACCGGATGGCATGGGAACGCCTCCGGACGGACAAGGAGGCCCTGGCGGCTCGGGCGGACCTTCCAGCCAGGGCGGAACTCCTCCGGCAAAACCAGGCAACTAATTAATAAGGTGACAAGATCAAAAATCCGCACTGGTCAGGAAATGCAGCTCTGACAGTGCGGATTTTGCATATCAAGGAAGTTATACAGAAACTGATACTAAGCGATTGCTCCAACGTGGGTGTTCAGGATGGATTTGAGTGCGGACATGGAAGCGGAAGGGCTGTGGACGATATTCACGTCCTGACCTTTGGTTTCGGCTTCGACCGAGCGGAGCATCTTATGGGAAACCGTGCTGGTAAAGACGACGATCAGATCCGGCGAGCCGATGCACTTCATCTTGCCGGAGTTCTTTGTAAATACCTTTGCCTTGCAGGAATATGCTTTACAGAGGTCGGCATACTGGCGCTCCATACGTTCATTGCCGCCAACGATCACAATACTCATGGGAACCTCCTTTCGGTTCTGAAATCATTCGGAAGTTAGCAAGTGCTAACCATGTGATTAAAAAAATAAGACGTCTATCATCTTGCAATGTCATCCAAAGTTAGCATATGCTAACCGCAAAGATATTATTGCATTTTTTCCGGCCAAAGTCAACCACTTCTTTTTTCAGATACAAAAACAGAAAGACCTGGGGTTTTTATGAATATATTGGTAGAAAATAAACTGGTTTTAAGATAAAATATTCGCATGAAGATTTTAATTAAGGGCGGTCTGGCTCTTCTTTTTGATGGGCAGACCTTTAAAGTTGAGTTTAAAGATATTTTAGTTGAAGGAAATGAGATCTCGAAGATCGCAGAGCCGGGCAGCATTTCAGAGTCAGAACTGAAGGATCAGGATCTGAAAGTGATCAATGCCGAAGGCAAACTTGTGATGCCGGGACTCATCAATGCGCATACCCATGCGTACATGAGTCTGTTCCGCAACTATGCAGACGATCGGGACTTCTGGGATTGGCTCGCTGCTGTCCAGAAGGTGGAAGAGGACATGACCGAAGAGGACTGCTACTGGGGCACCCTCTTAAATGCGATCGAGATGATCAAAACGGGCACGACCTGCTTTGTGGATATGAACATCAAGACCGCAAAGAAGGGGCATACGACAGGCCCATTGAGTTCCTGCTCTGGAGCGGCCAATGACGCGGGCATGAGAGCGGTGATCACAAGAGGCCTTTCAGGAAACGCCAACGACGAGGATTCCCTCGTCAAATTCGGAAGAGTGATCGATGAGATCGAAACCTTTAGGGGGAATGACAGGGTGCGCTTCTGGTTCGGACCACATGCTCCGTACAGCTGCATGGCGGACTACCTTCAGAAACTGACGAATGCGGCAAAAGAGCATGGCGCAGGAATCACGATCCACTTATCCGAAAGCACCGGCGAGGTCGAAAATATGCTGAAAGAGCACGGCGTTACGCCGATCAAATATGTGGCAGACCTCGGCGTCTTTGATGTTCCTGTTATCGCGGCACACTGCGTGCAGGCAAACATGGATGATATCAAACTCATGAAAGAAAAAGGCGTCAGCGTTGCGATGAACCCGAAGAGCAATATGAAGCTTGGAAACGGCTTCATGCCGGCCGAAGAGTTCTTAAATGCAGGCGTTAACCTCTGCCTCGGAACTGATGGATGTGGAAGCAACAACACGCAGAACCTCTTTGCGGAAATGAATGCTGCAGCACTGATCTATAAGGGTGATAAACAGAAGGCTGAATGCATCAGTGCGGAAGACGTGCTGAAATTTGCGACGGTCAATGGTGCAAAAGCCATCGGCATGGAAGGAAAGCTCGGCATCTTAAAAGAAGGTGCGCTTGCAGACATTATCCTCTTAAATCTCGACGAGCCGGAATTCTATCCGATGAATAACTTGGTCAGCGCCCTGGTTTATTCTGCGACCGGCAGGGAAGTGGAGACTGTGATCATCGACGGAAATCTTGTAATGGAAGAGAATAAACTCCTTACGATCGATTCCAAAGAGGTCTATGCAGAGTGTGAAAAAATCGCAGACAGACTGAACATGCGAAAATAAAAAGATAAAGGAAAAAATATGAGTGCAATCAAAGATATCAATTTAGCAGAATCCGGAAAGCAGAAGATTGAATGGGTCAGAAGAAACTGCCCGCTCCTGTCTTCCCTGGAAAAAGAATTTGAAGCAAGCAAACCGTTCGCCGGCGTGAAAGTAGCCCTTTCCGTACACCTTGAGGCAAAGACCGCATACCTTTGCCACGTGCTGAAAACCGGCGGCGCGGAAATGTATATTACCGGAAGCAATCCGCTCTCCACACAGGATGATGTAGCGGCAGCAGTCGCAGCAGAAGGCATGGAAGTTTTTGCCTGGTATAACTGCACGGAAGAAGAATACTTCGAAAACATCCGCAAAGTATTAGAGAACAACTGCAACATCATCATCGATGACGGCGGAGATCTCGTCCATATGCTGCATACCACGATGCAGGATAAACTCCAGTACGTGATCGGCGGCTGTGAAGAGACGACAACAGGTATCATCCGCCTGCGCGCGATGGCGGCAGCGGATCAGCTGAAGTTCCCGATGGTCATGGTCAACGATGCGGACTGCAAGCATTTCTTTGATAACCGCTACGGAACCGGCCAGTCCGTCTTTGACGGCATCAACCGCACGACGAACCTGATCGTTGCAGGAAAGAATGTCGTGATCGCAGGCTATGGCTGGTGCGGAAAAGGCTGTGCGATGAGAGCAAAAGGCCTTGGCGCAAAAGTCATCGTAACGGAAGTCGATCCAGTAAAAGCGATCGAAGCAGTTATGGATGGCTTTGAAGTGATGACGATGAATGAAGCCGCAAAGATCGGTGATTTCTTTATTACCGTGACCGGCTGCTGTGATGTCATCGGAATGGACGATTTCAAGGTCATGAAAGACGGTGCGATCTGCTGTAACGCAGGACACTTCGATATCGAAGTCGATGTCAAAGCCTTAAGAGAAAATGCAGTCGAGTCCCGCGAGATGCGAAAGAACATCATGGGTTATAAATTGGACAATGGCAACTGGATCTACATCCTTGCAGAGGGAAGACTCGTAAACCTCGCAGCAGGAGACGGACATCCGGCAGAGATCATGGATATGAGTTTTGCGATCCAGGCACTGTCCGCAAAATATTTAGTTGAGCAGAAGGCAGCCGGAAACATCAAAGACGGAAAGATCTTAGAAGATGGAAGAGAAGAAGTTTTGATCAAGGTTCCGGTGGCTGTTGATAAAGAAGTTGCAAGAAGAAAACTGGAATTCTTAGGAAAACATATTGACACATTGTCGGATAAACAAAAAGAGTATTTGGAGAGTTCAGGGATATGAAAAATTTACAGTTAAGTATTCAGGGAATTGAAGAACTTCCGGATTATGAAGTTGAGCAGTTTGCAGAAGAAGCGCTCTTTGCAAAAGAAACTTTAGTTGAAAAGCGCGGACCTGGAAGCGAGTTCACCGGCTGGGTAGAACTTCCGGAAAACTACGACAAAGAAGAATTTGCGCGCATCAAAAAAGCGGCAGCAGAGATCCGGGCAAACAGCAAAGCACTGGTTGTCTGCGGAATCGGCGGATCCTATCTCGGTGCGGCGGCAGCCATCGACTTTTTAAAGGGAGGCATGCACAACCTCAAAAACGCAGGACCGGATGGAGAGCTTCAGATCTTCTTTGCGGGCAACAACATGAACCCGACCTATATCAATGATGTCTTAGAACTGGTAAAAGACAAAGACTTTTCCGTGAACGTCATCTCCAAGTCCGGAACGACGATGGAAACTTCCGTCTCATTCCGTATCTTTAAAAAGGCTTTGGAAGATAAGTACGGAAAAGAAGAAGCGGCAAAGAGAATCTATGCCACAACCGATAAACAAAAAGGAGCGCTCAAAGCGCTTGCAGATAAAGAAGGTTATCAGACCTTTGTAGTGCCGGATGATATCGGCGGACGTTATTCCGTTCTTTCCGCCGTCGGACTCCTTCCGATCGCGGCAGCCGGATGCGATATCGACCAGCTCATGGCGGGCGCTGCATCCATGCGCGAAGAGATCTTGGGCAGCGAAGATGATTATAACGAAGTTATCGCTTACGCATCCTTAAGGCAGCAGCTTTATGAGTGGGACCGTTATATCGAAATCTTTGTAAATTATGATCCGGACCTTCGCATGTTTGCCGAGTGGCTCAAGCAGCTCTTCGGAGAGAGCGAAGGAAAAGACGGCTACGGCATCTTCCCGGCATCCTTAAACTTTACAAGCGATCTGCACTCCATGGGTCAGATGATCCAGGACGGAGAGCGCAATATCTTTGAGACCGTGATCAACGTCCGCAATACACCGAAGGATATCGAAATCCCGGCGTTTGATGAGGACTTTGACGGACTTAAATATTTAGAAGGAAAACCGGTCAGCCTGTTGAACCAGACAGCGATCGCAGGAACCCAGAGCGCGCATCTTTCCGGAGATGTTCCGCAGATCTATATCGAGATCCCGGACAGAAGTGAGTTCTCCTTGGGCGAGCTCTTCTACTTCTTTGAGTTTGCCTGCGGCGTAAGCGCATATACAGAAGGCGTGAATCCGTTCGATCAGCCTGGTGTGGAAGCATATAAGAAAAATATCAAAGAGATCCTGGCGAGATACCAGGGATAGGAGTTAATCTTCTTCGATGATCTGAATCTCCAGATAGTCGAAGCCGGACTCGCCGATAAAAGAGTCGATCGTAAAACGGGTGCGGGCAACGCGTTTAAAGTCTGCGATGTTAGAGTCCAGCCAGATTGGAACGCTTAAGTCGAACTCCGAGCAGATGCTTTCAAGACCTGCAAAGATTTTGCGGGTGCGGTTTAAATCCGGATCTTCGTTTTCATAGACGAAGTCCTTCAGCATTTTGTTGTTTTTGAAAAGCTTTCCCCATAATCTGAACATGTGGGGATTGTAGCACAGTAAAGGAAGTGTTTTCAATATGACAGAAAATATTGCGAAGTTAAAAGAATGGGTGGATGGAAGCGACAATATCGTCTTTTTCGGAGGCGCCGGCGTTTCCACGGAAAGTAACATTCCGGATTTCAGAAGCGTTGACGGGCTCTATAACCAGGAGTATGATTATCCGCCGGAGACGATCTTGAGCCATACCTTTTTCATGAGAAATCCGGAAGAGTTTTATCGTTTTTATAAAAATAAGATGCTGATCTTAGATGCAAAGCCGAATGCGGCGCATTTAAAACTGGCAGAGCTTGAGGCAAAAGGAAAACTGAAGGCCGTTGTTACCCAGAATATCGACGGGCTTCATCAGGCGGCCGGCAGCAAAGTCGTCTATGAACTTCATGGAAGCGTGCATAGAAATTACTGCATGAAGTGTCACAAGTTCTTTGGACCTGAATATATGGCCGAAGCCGAGGGCGTTCCAAAGTGTGATGCGTGCGGCGGCATGATCAAACCAGATGTCGTACTTTACGAAGAAGGCCTTGATAATGATGTTATCAGTGGAGCAGTAAATGCAATCAGCCGTGCTGATGTCCTGATCATCGGAGGAACCAGCCTGGTTGTTTATCCGGCAGCGGGACTCATTGATTACTACAGAGGAAGTAAACTGGTGCTGATCAATAAGAGCACGACCCCGCGCGACGGGATCGCAAACCTGATCATTAACGACAGTATTGGAAAAGTTTTTTCAGAGTTATAGGAGGAAAAAATAATGGACACTAATTTCTTGAGTGGCGGAATCGCAGAACTTCAGGAAGCAAAGAACGCAATCAGCGAATCAGCGCATCTGCAGTCTGCTTTTGATGCTGCGATGGCAAATGCATCTGCAAAGGAAAAAGACCTGGAAAGCCAGAAAAAATATGTGAATGATAAAGTGAACAGCGCGATCAAAGAAAGAAGAGGACAGCTGAAGAAGGTTCACGACGAGCAGGTCGATACAGCAAATAAAAATCTGAAAGAAGCAGAAAAACAGAGAAGAGTTGCGAAGTCAGATGCGGTTCAGGCGCGTATTACGGACGAGACTGCGGACCTGGTTGGCCAGGCCGATGCTTTGAAAAAACAGACCAAGAAACTTTTTAAAGATAATAAAGTTCCGGGATTTTGCAATTCTAAATTCTTTTATTCACTTTATGCACCAAAGAGCGCAAGCGATTTCGTGATCTTAGTGATCACAGTTGTTGTAACGCTTGGCCTGATTCCAAACGTTGTCTGCGCACTGCTTCAGACCGATAAGCTGATCATTAAGATCTTAGTTTATCTTGCAATCGTTGTATTCTTTGTTGCAATTTACTTTATTATATTCCTTGTATCCAAGCGGAATACGAAGGGCGGCATTTTAGAGCAGGGCAGAGGCCTTAGAAAAGAACTTGCACAGAAGAACAAAGAGATCAAAAAGATGTCCAAGACGATCGTTAAAGATAAAGACGAATCCACCTATGGACTTGAAGGATATGATTCTGAGATCCAGTCTCTGCAGCAGGCATTAAATGAGACTGTTCAAAAGCGTGAAGATGCACTTAAGGCATTTGATGAAGAGACGGCCGTACAGATCCGTGAAGAAATCCAAAAAGAGAATCAGCCGACGATCGATCAGATGACGGAAGACGTAAAAGCCAGCAAAGCAGCATTTGAAGAGGCAAAGGCTAAAGCAACGCAGGCGGCAGAAAACGTCACCAACAATTTTGAAGTATATCTCGGAAAGAAAAATACTTCTGTAGAAAAAATCGATGGACTGATTTCACTTATTCAGGAAGGAAAGGCAAAAACCATTATGGAAGCACTCGATATCCAGAATGGTGAGATTAAATAATGGCATATTACCGCGGAAAACACACCTCGCGATCAACATCAAATAGAAGATACTCCGTAAAAAAACGAAAGAAAAGAAGGATCCTCATAGCAATTCTTATTGCTCTGGCGATCGTTCTTGTTGTGGGCGGAATCTGGGCCTTTTTAAGGTTCCATACGTTTGACAGTTATAAGGTAAAGGCGAATCTTGATATTGCCAATTCCGATGAACGGACCAATTACGTCTCCTTTAAGGGCGGATATATCAAGTGCGCCGGAGACGGCATCACTTGCTTCGATAAGAAAGGCGTAATCTGGGCAGAAACATTTGAGATGACCCAGCCGCTGATCGATACCTGCGAATCATATGTTGCAGTGGCGGACCTTAAAGGTTCCGACATTTATATCTATAATGAGAGCGGCCAGGTCAATCGCTTTTCCCTATCACATCCGATCGTAGATATTGAAGTTTCGGAGCAGGGCGTCGTGGCAGCAGCTACGAACGATGGTGCTTCGAATTTTATTGAAGTTCTGGATAAAGAGGGCAAGGAGCTGATCACAGCCAAGAGTGTCTTTTCATCAAGCGGATATCTGATGGATATTACGCTTTCTGAGGACGGCAGTACGCTGGCTGCAGCCTTTGTTTATGTCAGCGAAGGAACGCTGGAGTCAAAAGTTGTCTTCTATGACTTTAAAGGTGAAGGAGAAATCTCAGGAGGCTTTAATCAGTACAGCGATACGCTTGTGACGAATGTGGAATTCCTTAATCCTTCTACGGTCTGTGCAGTGGGAGATAATGCGATCACAATTTATAAAGTGAAATCGAAACCGGAGATCGCCTACGAGGAACTGGGCCTGCCATACGAAATTCAGAGCGTGTTCTTTGATACAAACCGTGTGGGAATGATTGTTGAAGAGGAAAACAGCGACACAAGCTATACCGTAAAAGTTTTTAATGCGAGCGGAAAAGAACTGGCAGATTTTGGAATTGACTTCCCATATAATCATGTGGCTTTTTCCGGAAGGAATGTGATGCTGCATTCTGTGAATGATTGCGAGATTTACAGCTTCGCGGGAATCCGCAAATTTGCGTATTCCTTTGATGAACGGATCGAAGCACTTCTTCCTTGCGGAAGCGGACGTGATTATATTTACGCAACAGCAAACAACACAGAATTTATTCGTATTAAATAAATGTAAGAGCTGGCTGGCGGATAACTCAAGATATAAACGAATTAGCTTACGCAGTACTTGAGACACAAAGGAGAACATTGATATGACAGCTTCGCTGATAGCAACTATTGTTGTTGCGGCGATATTAATATTTTTTCTGATCTGGGGATTTCACAGGGGATTTTTAAGAATCCTGCTTACGACCCTGGCGCTTGTCGTCACGGTCGTGCTGGCTGGAATCCTGACGCCGTATATTTCTTCCTTCCTCGAAGGCAGCTTTATCGGAAAAGCAATCGATAAAAAATTTGGCACATATATCGAAGAATATGTTGATAATCCTCTTGTGAATCAGGTGTCTGAGGCGCAGGAGCTGGTCATTGAAAAACTCCCGCTCCCGAAATTCATCCGAAAAGATATCAGCGAAAAGAACACCTCAGCTGAATATGTAGAGATGAAAGTGAGTAAGTTTTCAGACTACCTGAAGGCAAGGCTCGTGAATCTTGTGTTGGCCGCAATTGCATTCATTATATTGATAATATTGATCTACCTGATCATCCGAATACTAATGAAATTGTCCAGAGTCATCAGTAAGATTCCGATCATTGGCGGAGTGAACCGCATCCTTGGAGCGATCCTTGGTCTTGCTGAAGGACTTTTAGTGATATGGCTGCTTTGCCTGGTAGTGATGATGCTCTCCGGAACGAAGTTTGGTATGTCGGCAGTTGATGTGATCAACGGCAATGCGTTCCTCAAATTTTTGTACGACAATAACGGCATCGTCTGGGGCGTGAACGCGCTGTTTAAATCGTTTATGTAGAGTCTAAATGGAGCTCGTGCGGAGAATTATCAACTGCCCTCTTCCACGATGTCTCACACGGCGAATCTCCTTTCTTATAATATTTAGGTTGACGTAGAAAAAGGCAATTGATATAATAATCGAGCGTTCAAAAACGCACACAATATAAGGCGACATAGCCAAGTGGTAAGGCGTGGGTCTGCAACACCCTGATCACCGGTTCAAATCCGGTTGTCGCCTCGAGGTGAGAAGTCCGAGAAATCCTTTATTTATAGGATTTCCCGGATTTTTTATTATCTAGAGAACAAGTTCGAATTTTGGTCCGTGCTGGTCCGCAGCCTCTTTGATGAGGCTTCTGCCCATAGATTCACGGAGTTTTTCAGCCAAGCTCAGGTCTTTTACGTACTTCATGGTCATTTCAGGCGTTGTATGATGCAGCAGCCTTTGGACAAGAAAGATGTCATGTGTCCGCAGATAGAGATTTGTAGCTGCCGTTGCCCGGAGACAATGAGATGAGTACTTTGTTGGGTCAAGGCCTAGGTCTTTTGCCATTTTCTTGATGTAATTGTTGAATGTTCCGTGACGAAAATGATTCTCGGGAAAAACATATTCGTCGTCCAATCCAAGTTCCTTGATCTTAAGGAAAGCATCATATGCTTCGTCCGGTATCGGAATGGGGACTGCTTCCTCATAACCTTTGATATGTCCGGCGAGCTGATGTCCTTCATATTTGAAGGTAAGGTCATCATTGATGGTGTAGCTCGGGACAGACTGGTCATCCACAGTGATAGTGCGTTCCTGGAAGTCGATATTTGACCAACGCAGCCCCTTGAGTTCGCCATAGCGATCACCAAGTTCAATTCCGATTATAATTCCATACGGATGAAGCGGATTCGTTCTTGGCTGTTCTAAAGCCTTATAGCACCATTCAATAATGTCAGGAAGCATTTCGGCCGGAAAAGGAGTCTTTTTGATCTTTCCGGAATTGCCGGCAGATTTCGCATATGGAAGATCCCGGTAATTCACATCCGTTACAGGATTGTGAGCAATCAGCCGTTTTTTGATGCAGTAATCCATCATGTATGACATCGTACTGCGAATATTCTGCAGCTGTTTCCATGTCAGCTTATACTGCATGCAGAGATCCTCATAGAAATCTGTTAGTGTAAAACCGTTCAGCTTTGCCAGAGGAAGATCTACGATCGCATGGTTTGCATAGTACTTATCCCAGATGCGTTTATATTCCACTACAGTTTTAGCACTGATGTTTCTTTGCGATTTCCAAAGAGTTGCATCCTTGAAAATACCTCGCAAAGTTTCGTAATCATCCCTTCCGGTATAGTGGGTGTAGAGTTTATTGATCAGTCCTTCATAGGTTGCTGACTTTATATACTTAGATTCACCATTCGGTCTTACAGCATAGATGACATATTCTTTTCCGTTTTTGCGCTTCCCTTTCTGCTCTTGAATCTTTGTTTTTTGAACGCTGAGTACATATTGCTCTTTTTTGTCAAACCTCAATTTTACGTACTCGGTCGTGCGAGACTCATCAAGCATATCACAGTTCAGTATATATGTTAATGCTTCAATCTCTTTCTCCAGGGAAGCAAGGATGTCTGCAGGTCCTTTCTTTTGGCGTTCAGGAAGAACAGCAGCGGTGCTGTCAGGTCTAGCATTATTTGTTGTTAGGCATTGATCAATCATTCTGCGTTCCTCCTTTCTGTGAAAATGTAACGTTCTGTTCGTTGGTCAGTGGTATCGTGTGGAGCTAAGTCAATTAGCCAGCCCTTGATCATCTCTTCCCCGTATATCCAAATTTGTTAGCTAAGCCATTGATCAAGGCATTAACCCGTTCCGGATTGGAAGTCTTAAAATTATCCCCTATTTCTTTTTCTGTTTTATTTATCTGTATATCTGTATCTGTATATATCGTGGCTAGATTCTGGCTCCCCGGATAGACACTATTTTGGCTGTCCGGAGGTTCATTCTGATCTGCTGGGGGATAAGTTTCTTCCGTAACTGTGTTTATGAATTTCACATAAATCGTATTCGGCTTGTTGTTTCCGTTCGTTTTGGTGACGATCAGGCCGGCTTTTTTAAGACTGCGGAGTGAGTTTTTTACGGTCGCAATACTTAATCCGGAATCATGGGCAAGGTGCTCTATGGTGTACATAATGGAGATCCTGCCATCCTTATCGGTCCATTTTTTGACATTTGCAGCCTGCTGGGAGAGCATTGTCCGTGCGACCAGCAAGCCGTAAACGAGTTTCGCAGAAGGCGTGAACTCTTCTTTGAGAATGAACCGCGGTAGCGGAATAAAGTTTTTGATCTTAGTACTTGGTTTAAAAAAATTAGTTATGCGATTATCCATTTCCTGCTCCTTGAAAAAATTACCCCTCTACTTTTCTTTTGGGGGGTCTGAGAAACCCATCTGTCCGCTTCTTTGAAAAAATGTTTGTGTTTTTTCGTACCTAGACAGTTTCGAAAAATTATCCCTCTACTTTTCTATGGGGTCGGAAAAGAGGCGACCTGTCCGCTTTTTTTGAAAAAAGATAAAAATTTTTGGGAGGAAGCAGGATGAATATGAAATAAAACAAAAAAGAACGAGCGAAACTTGTCTAAAGCAAGTTTCACTTTTGTATTCGAAATTATCGAAAACAACAAGCAGGTCGCCTTAAGACAGAGGCCTACTTGTTGGGGCGTGCCTGCCCCAATCCCTGCGGAAGAAATGTTGCAAGTCCATTTAATTGGATAACAGATGGTATAAGATTGATGAAAATGGAGGAAAGCTAATGGTAGGAATTGCAGGTGAAAATAACGAATGATACAATTTATTTATTAGATGTGAATCAAAGCATTGAAAACAGAGATATGAAAAGAATAATTATTTTTTGCTTAATAAGTATAATAACAA
>CAMODY010000024.1 GCA_946611595.1 uncultured Clostridia bacterium
ATTATATGGAATAACTTGAATCCGGGTTTCTCCGGATCAGTGTTTCATAAAACGCTGTCATTGCCTGTTTCATATACAGCGTGTCTTTGGTGCCGCCAGTCTCATATGGTCCGTGCATTGCAAGCTGTGCGCAGCCGATGTCTACAGAAGGAATGGAGATATGTGCTGCAGAAATATTTCCGAGAGTGGAGCCACCCGGATTATCCGAATGATTGGTAAATTCCTGGGTTGGAATTCCTGCCTTCCTGCAGATACTTCTGAAGATTGCAGCAGAGACTGCATCCGTTGTGTATTTCTGGTTGGCACTGTGTTTGATCACAACGCCGCCGTTCATGACAGGACGGTTAACCGGGTCTGCTTTTTCTATATGGTTTGGATGAACCGCATGCCCGTTATCTGCAGAAAGCATAAAGCTGCGGGCAAGAAGGACCTGATGACCCTCTTCGGAAAGACCTAAATTTATGCGGATCCTTTCAAGGACATCGGATAAGAACGTGGAGTCTGCACCTTGCTTTGTGCCGCTTCCAACCTCTTCGTTGTCAAAGATGCAGCAGAGGGAAACCGAAGAATCCTTTGCGTCACCTGACACTGTGTCGTTATTTGCAAAAGAGCAGAGCGCATTTACAGATGCATAAACATTCTGCAGATCATCCAGTTTCGGGGAAGAGAAAAACTCTTCGTTCGCACCCCAAACAGCTGCGGCGCTTTGGTCATATAAAAAGAGGTCAGCGCCTAAAATCTGTTCCGGAGAAACAGAAGCGGCATCCGCCATGACTTTTTTAAAAGAACCCATTGATGAGCTGTCTCCGAATACCGGCAGCAGATCAGATTGAACTTTTAGGGCTTTTCCTTCGTTCACACTCCTATCCATGTGGATCGCAAGGCTTGGGATCATTGCGAGCGGGCGGCCGGAATCGGCAAGTACGGTTTTAATAGAACTGTTATCTTCTATAACCAGTCTTCCTGCAATTCCAAGCGGGCGGTCAAACCAAGGAGTAAAGAGCGGACCGCCGTATTTTTCTACATTCAGTTCTACATAATTACCGGCTTTTTCCATTTCCGGATTTTCTTTGATCTTAAAAGACGGAGAGTCCGAGTGGGAAGCGATGATCTGGTAATTAAGAGCCTCTCCTGTCGGAATGCGGAACGCGATCAGAGAAGAATCGTTCCGCGTCACATAATACGTCTTCCCTGCGGAAAGCTCCCAGGGCGCATCTTCCTTTAATTCGCAAAATCCTGCATCATTAAAAAGTTGCTTTGCATTCTCAATCACATGAAAGCAGCTCGGAGAGCGGGAAATAAAATCGCAAAGGTCTATTGTTGTCTGTTTGAAATCATTCATTTGTAATGTCTTCCTTATATATTAAGTCTGATGGTGCGCATCTTGTGAACACCGAAAAAAGTATATCATATTTTGGAGTTTCGCACAGTTCCTTCCCCGGGATAATTTTGTATAGTAAGCAAAATAATGGAGAAATGGCGCATTGCGCCCTGAAAGGAATAAGAATATGAGATTTGAAAATAAAACGATCATTATCACCGGTGCTGCAGGAACGATCGGAAAAGCGGTGGCAAACGCTTTTTATCGGGAAGGTGCGAACCTCGCCTTGGTCGACTGCAATCGGCAGGCTTTAGAGCAGGTGTGTAAGGAAGAAGGCTGGAATGAAAGAACACTGCTGCTTGCCGCAGACGTGACGGACGAAAAGCAGGTAGAAGACTATGTCTTAAAAACCGTAGAACGCTTTGGCGCTGTGGATGCCTTCTTTAATAACGCAGGAATCACCGGAAACAGAAAGCCGATCGCGGAGTTTGATATCGAACATTTCCGGAAACTGATGGATATCAATGTCACGGGCATCGCGCTTGGACTTAAATATGTGCTTCAACAGATGTACAAACAAGGGCATGGGTCCGTGATCAATACCTCCTCTCAAAAAGGCAAGGTCTTTGCGAAGGGCAGTGCCGATTACGCAGCCTCAAAGAGCGCGGTAATCACACTTACAAAGATCGCGGCATTAGAGTCTGCAGACAAGAACGTGCGGGTTAATTGCATTATGCCGGGCATCGTGCATTCTAAAATGCTGGTGGATGTGAAACGAAAGGCAAATCCGGACCTAACGGTAGAAGAGATTGGGCGCACGTTCGGGGATTCGATCCCGATCGGAAGATGGTGCGAGCCGGAAGAACTTGCAAAAACCGTTATGTTCCTTGCCTCGGATGATGCTTCCTATATTACCGGAGCGGAGATACATATTGATGGCGGAATGACCGCGAATAGTTTATAATAAGAAAAAATAAAAGGCGCCCTTGTTACGGCGTCCTTTTTATGGTACAGTTCAATTAATTAAAAGGGTTAATTAATATTATGCTGGAAAGACTAAAGGACATAAAAATATCGATTGCAGTTGGAGAAAACCAGTTCACCATGAAGCGGGGAAGCTTCAACTACAAGCAGAAGATCTGGAAAAAGGCAAAGCTGAAAAAAGATGAGCTTGTGCCTTGTGAAGGTGGCTTTGATCTGTACTTTGATAAAGACAGCAAGCCTTATACCTTTTCTGTCAGGGAACAGAATGGTCTGATCCGTGCGGAGCTGATCCAGCCTGATTACCATAAACAATACAACCGTTTTGCGATCACGATCCCGGTTGAAAAAGACCTGCATTTTTATGGCTGCGGAGAACTCCATTCCCACTTTGATCTCAAGGGGGAAAGTGTCCGGATTTTTGTAGCGGAACATCAAAACACGAACCGTATCGGAAGAAAGATCATCCGTGCGGGTCTTTTAATGAGAAGAGATGACAGGGTAAAGCCAATCGAGGAATATGAATCCTATTATGTTCAGCCGACGTTTACGACAAGCGCTAAATGGTTTTTCCATGCAGAGACCAAGGGCTTTAGCGAAATCGATTTTTCTGTTCCGGGAGAGGTGACCTTCCACACTCAGGAACCGCCGGTGTTCTGGCTTGGAAAAGGAGAGAGCTTTGAGGAAGTTTCCGAAAAGCTGACCTCACTGCTTGGAAGACAAAGCCGTCTTCCTGACTGGGTCTATGACGGAGCGATCCTTGCGGTTCAGGAAGGCTGCGAAGAGATCGACCGGAAGATCAAAACGGCGGAGAAAGCAGGGGCAAAGGTCTGCGGCATCTGGTCGCAGGACTGGTGTGGCTGCAGAAGAACCGGCTTTGGCTATCAGGTCATGTGGAACTGGCAGTGGGATAGAGAGCTTTATATCGCGCTGGATGAAAAGATCCGCGCATGGAAGGAAAAAGGCATCCATTTTCTGGGATATATCAATCCTTTCATGGCGATCGAGAAAAACCTGTACCAGTACGCATCGAAGCAGGGCTACTGCGTAAAAGATAAAAACGGCGAGGACTACCTCGTTACGATCACCACCTTCCCGGCAGCAATGATCGACCTTACGAACCCGGATGCTTGGGAGTGGTATAAGACCATTATCAAAGATAACATGATCGGGCTCGGCATGGGCGGCTGGATGGCTGACTTTGGAGAATACCTTCCGACCGACTGCGTGCTTCATTCCGGAGAAGACCCGGAAGTGCTCCATAACCAGTGGCCTGCCATGTGGGCGAAACTGAATAAGGAAGCCATCGAAGAGAGCGGAAAAGAAGGGGAAGTCTTCTTCTTTACCCGCGCCGGCTATACAGAGACGCCAAAGTATTCCCCAATGATGTGGACAGGGGATCAGCATGTGGACTGGTCTGCAGATGACGGCATTCCGTCTGTGATCCCGGCAACGCTTTCCCTTGCCATGAGTGGTTTTGGAATAACACATTCTGATGTTGGCGGATATACGACAGTCTCCAGAATGACAAGAAGCAAAGAGCTGCTCTTAAGGTGGGAAGAGATGAATGCATTTTCACCGCTTTACCGCTTCCATGAAGGAAATCAGCCGTCTAAGAATGTACAGTTTGACCGAAATCCGGAGCTCTTAGCCCAGCTTGCAAAATTCAGCTCGATTCATAAAGCATTAAAACCATATCTTAAGCAGCTTGAAAAAGAAAACTCGGAAAAAGGAACTCCGGTCATGCGGCCGCTGTTCTACCATTACGAGGAAGATCCGGCCTATACCGAAAAGACGGAATATCTTCTAGGGAAAGATATTCTGGTCGCACCGGTCTTGAATAAAGGAGTCGACCAAAGAGAGGTCTGGCTGCCGGATGATAAGTGGGTGCACCTTTTTTCAGAGAAAGAATATGGCGGTGGAACTTTTGATGTTAAAGCACCGATCGGAACGCCGCCTGTATTTATAAGGAAAGAAAGTCAGGCATATGAAAGTCTGATGGAAATAAAAAATGGGGAGTCTGACTGATCCTTCAGACAGATAAAAAAGAGGAGGTTCTTGAAATGAAAGACCAGAAACAACGGGAGCAAAGCTTTTGGTCGAAAGTAAGCTATGGCTTTGCAGACATCTATGGCGGCGGTGCGTTTGTTATCATCAGCACCTTTTACACCGTGTTCCTGACAAAAGCGTTGGGCATGTCTCCGGCAATGGCGGGAACGATCCCTTTGATCGGTAAGATCTGGGATGCTGTAACAGACCCGGTCATGGGAAATATCTGTGACCGTACCAGATCCAAATTTGGTCCGAAGCGTTTTTACATGATGATCGGAAGTATCGTCAGCGCGATCACCTTTATCCTGATGTGGGTCAACATCGGACTCGGCAGCTCCACAACAGTCAAATATATTTTCTATATGTTAATGTACATGCTGTTTTCCACGGGCTTTACGATCGTTATGGTTCCGTACAACGGACTGCTTCATGACATGGTCGACGACTATACGGTCCGCAGTAAATTCTCCGGCGTCCGCATGGTATTTTCCACCTTTGGTGCGATCCTTGCCGGACTGATCCCGACACTCCTGATCCAGGACAACACGAAGCCGGGACCATACCTTACGGTTGCTCTGATCTTCGGTGTGATCTTCCTGGTCACGATCCTTTTGACATTCTTCGGTACCTGGGAAAAACAGAAAGAGCCGGTCAAGGTCGGCTTCGGCGAGAGCTTTGTTCAGTCCTTTACCGTATATAAGAGCAGAAGTTTCCGCCTGTTTATCGGCATCTTCCTCTTTGGACAGGGCGCAGCCGATTTCGTAACAGGCCTTGCAGTTTACTATGTAGATGATGTTTTGAACGCATACGGCGGTGGACGCTTCACCTACCTGATGGCAGTCATCTTAGTTTCCCAGTTTGTGGGAACGATCGTCTTTACACCGCTCATGGCAAAGACATCCAAGAAGTTCCCTCTGCTGCTCGGCTTCCCGATCCGTATCGCGGCAACCGTTGCATTATTATTCTTCTCTCACGAGGGAGCAAGCTTCATGGTCATCTTAGTCCTTTCCTTTATTATCGGACTGGGCATGGCAGGATCTTCTACCACAATCTATGCAATCCTTGCAGATATGGCAGATGTTGACCGCCTGATCACTTCCTTAAACCGTCCGGGTATCGTATCTGCGATGGCAACCTTTGTCCGTAAGATTGCAACCGGTATCTCAACGGCGATCATCGGTCTCTTACTTACCATGGTCGGATACAGCGAGACTTTAGCAAGTGCAGGTGAGCGCCAGAGCGCAGCAACCCAGCACGGCATCGCTTTGATCTACATCATTGCGCCGATCGTGCTCTGCATCATTGCGATCCTCTTTACTGTCTGGTTCCCGATGAAGAAGAAAGAATTTGAGATCATAAAGAAAGAGATTGCAAGACGTCTTGGTGAGGAAAGCTCCGAAACAAGCGAAGAAGAAAAGAAGGTATGCGAGAAGATCACCGGATTCAAGTTCGACAGACTCTGGAACCCGGACAACGCGCTTTCCTTTAAGGCAAAATCAGCAAAATAATATACATTTCAGGAGGACAACATGAAATACTTTTTAGACAGTGCAAAATTAGATGAGATCGAGGAAGCTTACCACAGCTTTGGTATTGATGGTGTTACCACAAACCCGCGCCATATCATGGCGTCCGGTAAACCGTTTATGACGGCGATCACGGATATTGCGGAATGGATCAAAAAAGAAGGCCTCGAAGGCTATGAAAAATTCCCGGTTTCCGTTGAGATCGATCCTTATCTTGAAGATACAGAAGAAATGGTGGAAGCAGCCCGCAAGATCTCTGCTGTCTGCAAAAACTTTGTAATTAAGATCCCTTGCATTCCTGCAGGCGTTGCAGCTGCAAAGAAACTGGAAGCAGAAGGCATCCGTACAAATGTAACATTGATCTTCTCCGCAGCACAGGCAATCCTTCCTGCTAAGAACGGCTCCCTTTTCGTATCTCCGTTCATCGGATGGAAAGAGGCAAACGGAGAGGACTGCAAGCAGTACATCCAGGATATCGTAACGATCTATAAAAACTATGGCTTCTATGGAAAGACCCAGATCATCTGCGCGGCAGTAAGAACTCCGAAGCAGTTCGTAGACTGTGCAGTTGCAGGAGCGGACATCGTAACAGCAGGCCTTGCTGTATATAAAGATTCCATGGTTCATCCGTACACCCGTCAGGGAATGGAGACGTTCCGCGACGCATGGGATAATACCGCAAAATAATTACAACAGGAGAGAAACGAGAAAATGAAAATAGGTTTTGTTGGACTTGGCATTATGGGCGAGTCCATGTGTGAGAACATTATTAAAAAACACGACGATAAAGTTTATGTATTTGATGTCGTAAAAGAAAAAAGAGATAAATTAGCTGCACTTGGCGGCATCCCGTGTGAAAGCTCAAAAGAAGTAGCGGAAAATGTGGATGTTTTTATCAGCATGGTTCCGAAGTCTGAGCATTCCAGAGCCGTTTATGAAGAGATCCTTCCGGTGCTGTGCGAAGGAAAGACCTGCATCGACATGAGCACGATCGACCCGGGCGTATCCGTGGAACTTTCGGAAATGGTGAAAAAGACAGGTGCGGAATTTATTGATGCGCCGGTCGTAAAAAGCAAACCGGCAGCGATCGCAGGTAAGCTTGGCATTTATGTCGGAGGCTCTGAAAAAGCTTATGAAGCAATGAGACCGATCCTTCTTTATATGGGAGAAAATGTTATGCGCCTTGGCGATAACGGAAAAGGTCTGGTTATGAAGATCTGCCACAACGCCTTGGTTTCCCAGATCCAGAACGGCGTCAATGAAACCTCTTCCCTTGCAAAACTGAATGGAATCGATATCTTAACCTTTGCAGAAGCAATCTCTTATGGCGGTGCGGGAAACTGGTATCTGGATTCTAAGAAAGACGTGCTTTCCAAAGAAGATTACACTACGGCATTTTCCATTGAAAATGAGCACAAAGATGTGCATATCTGTCTGAATCTGGCGAAGGAATGTGGATTTTCCATGCCGGGCGAGGAAAATGCAGCAAGAGTTTATGATAAGGCAATGGAAATGGGAATCGGAAAAGAAGATTTCTGTGCAACGATCAAGGTGGTTCGTGGTGAGTAAACTGAAAGAACTGAATGAAAAGAATAGTTTTCAGATCCACAGCGTGGAAGATGAGCGCTTTCAAAAATATGGGCGTCTCCTTCCGGTCTTCCCTGCAGAAGATCTGATGCGCAGAGCAGAGGAGCATACGGAAATTCCGGAAGAGGGAAATACCTATGTTGCATCTGTGCCGGAACTTGAAGCTGCGGAGGGCGTATCGAGAATACGTGACGTGATCTATGGAGGATTTCCGATCCAGGTCGGTTATTGTAACGGAAAGAATTCCACAATCAACGGATTTGAATACCACAAGGCCAGCGAGATCAACCTTGCACTTACCGATTACTGCTTAGCACTTGGCCATCGCTCGGATATTTCAAAAGATCTGACCTATCCTTCGGAAAAGGCGGAGTTCTTCTATGTTCCGGAAGGAACGGTTTTTGAAATGTATGGAACGACCCTGCATTTATCACCGCTTAAGACCAGGGATGAAGGATTTAAAAATATTGTGATCCTGCCGAAGGGGACCAATACTCCGCTTTCAGAGCAGGAAAAAGAAGAAGCGAAAAATGCGCATGCGAAAGGACATTTAGAGTCCCGCCTGCTGCTTCAGAAAAGCAAATGGGTCATCGCACATCCGGAAAGAGAACCATTGATCAGTCAGGGCGCACATCCCGGAGTCACCGGAAATAATATTGAGCTGAAGTATTGATCATGGAATATGTGCTGTTTTATCTGACAATTTTGCTTACCCACATCATACAGGGGATCACAGGCTTTGCCGGCACTTTGCTTGCAATGCCATTCTCACTTCGCTTAGTTGGTGTGGATGTTGCGGTTCCGGTCTTAAACGGACTTGGGATCGCAAGCGGCTTATATATCTTTCTCGGTAACCGGAAACACGTCGTATGGAAAGAGGTCTTAAGAGTCCTTGCGGTTATGATCCCTTTCATGCTGGGCGGAGTTTTTCTCAGGAAGCTGCTGGAGGGACAGTCAAGAGTTCTCTTTTTGATCTTGGGTATCATCGTTCTCGTTCTGGCGCTGAAAGGTATTTATGATCTCTTCTTTGCCAAAGAGGAAAGGTCTTTGCCGACAGCCGTCCGCTATGGCGCGCTTGTTTTGGCAGGTGTTGTTCACGGCATGTTTGTCTGCGGCGGTCCGCTTTTGATCATCTATATTGCAGACCGACTTCCGAAAAAAGAGAACTTCCGCGCAACACTTTCTACGATCTGGATGGTGTTAGACGGAATCCTTCTGGTCACCCAGCTTATCGCCGGCGACTGGAGCCTTCCGCTCTTAAAGACTCAGCTGATCGCGCTTCCGGTTCTGGTTGCGGCCATGATTATCGGCAGCATATTATATAAGAAGATGAGTCAGCGGCTCTTTATGATCATTACGTATATTCTGCTCTTGATCTCCGGAGTTTCGTTATTCTTTAAATAAATAGGAAAAGACTAATAATATTAAGATAAAAGAGGTTTTAGTTTATGAAACAGTTTCAAATCGCATATGTACCGATCGGAGTTCCGACCTTTCATTTAGAAAGTGCACAAAAAGAATTTGAAAAATCTATTGACCTTTTAAAGGGACTTTGTGATAATACGCAAAACCCGAAAGAAATGCTTCTTTCAATCGATAAACTGAACGAGTACTTGGACACAGTCGATCCTGACCTGATCATTCTGCAGAATATCACCTTTGCCAATGCGGCATACAGTCAGGAAGTGCTGCATCGTTTTCCAAATGTCCCGATCCTTTTATGGGCACTTCGGGAGCCGGTGATCGATGGCGGAAGACTGCGTCTGAATTCTCTGACCGGAGCATACTCTGCAGGAAATACGATCCGGCAGTTCCGCAAAGAGCCGTTAGAGTTTGTCTTTGGCGCTCCGGAAGAAGAAGGCGTTCAAGAGAAAATATCTGCAGTGATCAAAGCAGCAAAGCTGAAACTTTCGCTTTCGTCATTGAAACTGGCTGCGATCGGACATACACCGCAGGGATTTGGATTCGGACGTGCGCTTGATGCAGAAATGCTGAATACCTTTGGCGTTCGTTTAGAATCCATCGAGGCAAGAGAGCTGATCGATAAGGCAAAGGCCTTCACGGACGAAGAGTGCGAAGCGTTCTTAAAGGATGCATCTGAGAGAACCGTTGGACTTTCCGAGACTCCGAAAAAGAACCGCAAGGATTTTGCAAGGCTTTATAAAGCTTATGCAGATTATGTAAAGGAAAACGGAATCGGAGCGGTTGCTTCCCGCTGCTGGCCGGATTTCTTCACTTCTTTTGGAACACCGGTCTGCACAGTGCTTGGAATCTTAAATGATCTGGGCGTTGCCGCAAGCTGTGAAGCAGATACCTACGGCGCACTTTCCATGTACATGGGAATGCAGCTGACAGGCCTTCCGGCATTCTTCGGAGACCCGGTCTCCTTAGATGAAACAGAAAATACGATCACCTTCTGGCACTGCGGAATGGCCGCATGCTCACTCGCAAGAGAGGATACGGGAGCTGTGATCGGGGAACACTGCAACCGCCACATCGGACCAACTCTGGAATTTGGCTGCAGAAAAGCACCAGATGTTACGATCTTCCGGGTAGGAAAAGCGCCGGATGGAACATTCCGTTTCTTTATCGCAACAGGTGAAGCATTAGATAAGGAAAAACAATTTTTCGGCACATCAATGTCTGTAAAAACAGACGCGGATGCGAAAACAATCGTACAGAAAACAGTAGAGGCCGGATGGGAGCCGCACTTTGCAGTCATCTACGGAGACGCTGCAGATGCTCTCGAATACCTCGGCCATATGCTGAATATAGAAGTATATAGGTTTTAACAATAAACAAGGGGGTTCATCTTGCAGAAGACCGGAATGAATATGGAGCGTGTTCGTCAGCAGAACCGTGCTCTGATTTTGAATTACATTAATGATCATGGCCCTTCTTCAAGAAAAGACATCGCTTATGCAACAGGCCTGACACAGGCGAGTGTTACCCAGATTACGACAGCGCTGATCTTAGAAGGAATTTTAAGAGAAGGCGAGGTTGTAAAAGAAAGCGACAGAGCCGTCGGAAGACGAAAGGTGCTGCTTCATATCGATGAGGAAGCCTTCCTTGTACTTGCAGTCAATGCAGAACCGGATTTTACGACCGTTGCGGTCTGCGATCTGATGGGTTCTGTCATCAATGGTGAAGACGGCAACCCTCTTCTGCATCAGTTCATGACACAGAAGGATCTTCCGCCAAAAGAGTTCTTAGCTCATATCGCGGATATCTGCAGAGAACTGGAAGAGCAGATTCCAGAAACGGTCAAGGGAAAAGTAGAGAGTATTTCTTATGCGACGACCGGTATCGTAGACAGGGAAAACGGGATTTCGAAACAGGCCTACGGTATCTGGACAGACCCGGTTCCGGTCAGAGAGATCTTAGAAGCAGAGCTGAACCTGCCGGTAATCCTTGAAAATAATGTTGATGCACTGGCGATCGCAGAGCTTTATTTCGGAACGGGCAGGATCCACCATGACCTACTTGTGATCAAGTGGGGTCCCGGTGTCGGAAGTTCTGTGATCATCGAAGGCCAGGTCTATCATGGAAGACATGGAAAAACCGCAGAGATGGGACATATTATAGTAGAACCTAAGGGCAAACTCTGTGTCTGCGGAAGAAGAGGCTGCCTGGAAACGCTGGTTTCTGAAAAAGAACTAAAGAAACTGGAAACGACGAGTGATCAGCTTGCTGCGATCGAGCAGTTTTCAAGAAGTATTGTCAATTCTGCAACGATTTTAGCTCCGGGAAGCATCGTTCTTTTCGGACGATTGGCACAGGAAGAGCGTCTTCGAAGTGCACTCGTCCGCGGATGCATGATCTATGATCAAGCGTATGATGAAAATCGCATTGTTCATACCAGCCTTTATGAAAAAGAGCATTATATCGGACCGGCTGCAGTTTATACACAACATAAATTTTTAGGATAAAAACATTCTTGACAGGAAGTGTTACGTATGCGATAGTTTAAAAGGTTATGAGGGAGTAACTTACGCAAAAAGCGTGACATATTTCGTCAGTACGGGCAGGGCCCCGGAGTATGTTTAAAAAGTGAGACTTTTACCGTTTTTTGCGGTGAAAGTCTTTTTTTGCGAGATAAGCGAAATAATCCACAGCGTATACTGGTGAGGGACAGGAGAACACATTATGGATTTCAGTAACATTATTTCCCTATTAGGAGGCGTCGCGCTCTTCCTTTTCGGAATGTCGTTGATGGGAGATTCCCTGAAAAAAGTTGCCGGCAGTAAAATGGAGATGGTCCTTTATAAACTGTCTGGAAACACCTTGAAGGGCGTGCTTCTCGGGACCGGTGTAACGGCAGTGATACAGTCGTCATCGGCTACTTCGGTTATGGTTGTTGGTTTTGTTAACTCCGGCATGATGAAAGTTAAGCAGGGTATCGGCATCGTCCTTGGTGCAATCTTAGGTACCAGTGTTACCGGCTGGATCCTCTGTCTGAACAGCATCGGAGGAAGCGGGGCCAGCGTTGCATCTTATTTCAGCACGGAGATCTTGACGGGAGTTGTTGCCCTTATCGGTATCATCCTCTGGATGTTTGCAAAGAAAAACACTTTAAAAAATGTCGGCGGAATCATGCTCGGTTTTGCTGTTTTGATGTTCGGAATGAGTACCATGTCCGGTGCGATCGCACCGCTTAGGGAAGATCCGAACTTTATTAATTTTCTGACCAGTTTTACGAACCCGGTATTAGGTGTTCTGATCGGTCTCGTTGTTACGGCAGTCATTCAGAGCGCAAGTGCTTCCGTCGGTATCTTACAGGCTTTGGCAGTAACAGGGGCGCTCCAGTTTGATATGGCCTTTCCGATCCTTCTTGGAATCGGTATCGGTGCTTCCGTTCCGGTCGTGCTCAGTGCACTTGGCGCGAGTACCAATGGTAAACGAACGGCCTTTGTTTATCTGATCATTGATATCTTAGGAGCGATCATCTGCGGCGGGCTCTTCTATGGGCTCAATGCCATCTTCCATTTCAGTTTTATCAATATGACTATGACCATGGTCCTGATCGCGCTGACCAACTCACTTTATCGTCTGGTCACGGTCCTTGTCCTGTCGCCCGCCGTGGGTCTTCTGGAAAAACTGGTCTGCAAAATGTTTCCGGATAAAAAAGAAGAGGCAGAAGAACGTGCGGATATGGACCGCATGGAGCCAAGACTTTTAGACCACCCGGCAATGGCACTGAACCAGACCCGTATGGTGATCAATAACATGGCCGGCAAAGCCATGGTGAGTGTAACGAGTGCGATCGATGCGCGAAGAGAATACAGTAAAGCAAGTGTAAAAACAGTCAACGAAATCGAGGATGTTTTAGACCGCTACGAGGATAAGCTTGGCGCATATCTTGCAAAGATCACACAGCGTTCTTTGACGGCGAAGCAGTCTGAGGAAGCGGGGGAATATCTTCGTGTACTTTCTGACTTTGAACGAATTTCCGATCACGCCAAAAATATCGGAGAAGCAGTGGACGAGATCAATGAAAAGAAACTGCATTTTTCTGCAGCAGCAGAAAAAGAACTTAAAGTTTTGGAAGATGCCGTCAGTGAGATTTCAGATCTTGCGACCAATGCCTTTGTCTATCACGATGTGCAGAGAGCGCTGATGGTAGAGCCGCTGGAAGAAGTCATCGATGATCTTTGCGATGAACTGAAGTCCAATCATATCGACCGTGTCAGCCGTCAGGAATGTACATTGGAAAACGGATTCGTGTTCAATGACCTGATCGTAGATTACGAAAGGATTGCAGACCATTGCAGCAATGTCGCACTGGATGTTTTGGAAACAGAGGAAGATACACTTCATGCACATGAATTCCATAAGACCTTAGAATACAGACAGGATGAAAGGTACAGGAATTTATTCAAGGAATATAAAGAGAAGTACGCGATTGAAGCGAGAAGCGATGTATCAGGTCAGTTGAACTGGCAGGATATTCAGAAGGACAGCACAGGAGAGACAGTATGAAAGAGAAAATGTTAGAACGGTTTTTAAGATATGTTAAGGTGTATACACCGAGCAATGAGGAGAGCGCAGAAACGCCCTCCTCAAAATTTGAGTTTGATCTGGCGCATCTGCTGGAAAACGAAATGAAGGAACTTGGAATTTCCGATGCCCATGTAGACGAACACTGCTATGTTTATGGACATATTCCGGCAACCGCCGGCTATGAAAATGTTCCAAAGCTCGGCTTCCTTGCCCATATGGATACGGTTTCCGATTTTTGTGAGAAGCCGGTAAATCCGCTCGTACATGAAAACTATGACGGCAAAGATATTTATCTTGAGGCGGGAGCGCGCACGATTTCCGTGAAGGACTATCCGCATCTTGCTAAGATGGCGGGACGGACGATCATCACTTCTGACGGAACTACCATTCTTGGAGCAGACGATAAAGCAGGCGTCGCCGAGATCATGACACTGGCAGCAGAACTGATCCAAAAAGAAATTCCGCATGGAAAGATCTGCATTGCCTTTACGCCGGATGAAGAGATCGGATCCGGTGCGGAGCTTTTAGACCTTGAAGACTTTGGCGCGGACTTTGCCTATACCGCAGATGGCGATCTTGAAGGCGGCATCGAATATGAGACTTTTAATGCAGCGTCTGCGAAAGTTGTAGTTAAGGGCGTGAATGTCCATCCGGGAAGCGCAAAGGATATCATGGTAAATGCCGCTGTCGTTGGAAGCGAATTTAACAGCGCTCTGCCGGAGAGCGAACAGCCGAGAACGACTTCCGGATATGAAGGCTTTTACCATCTGGTAAGTTTCCAGGGCATCGTGGAAAAGGCAGAGTTAAAGTACATTATCCGTGACCACGACAAAGAAAAATTTGAAAGCCGTAAGCAGCGCTTTTTAGAGATTGCAGAGGAACTGAACGCAAAATATGGCGCGGATACTGTTTCGGTTGAGATCGAGGACAGCTATTACAATATGGCGGAGATCTTAAAAGATCATATGCATCTGGTTGAGACGGCGAAGAAGGCAGCAGAAGAATGCGGCATCGAGCCGCGCATCTCTCCGGTGCGAGGAGGAACGGACGGAGCCCGCTTAAGCTTCAGAGGTCTTCCGTGCCCAAACCTCGGAACAGGCGGCGCCGCTTTCCACGGACCATACGAGCACATTTCTTTGGAAGGTATGGAGAAAGCGGTTCAGATGCTGATTAAAATTGTGGAGCTCTACACAAAAAGGTAAATAAAAGGATCCGGGAAGTCGAAAACTCTTCGGCCGCCTATCTTTGAAGGCTTTGTTTGGGCCTATAGAGGGTTTCAGCAAAAAAAGTACCCAAAATATTGCACGTAAACAGGCAAAAAAGAGGCCTTTTGGGCCTATAGAGCATTTTATAAAATTTTTACCCATGATTTTCAATGAAAACCATGGGTAATTTTTTCATGAAATCAGCTATAGGCCCAAACTGTCTGTAAACTGGTCCAAATGAGACCATTTTTTGGGTACAAAATTTCGCGAATGCCGCTATAGGCCCAATCAGAGTTTTGCAAAGATGAGGCGGCCCTTTCCTTTCATCCATTTATGAAGCAGGAAGGTAAAGAATGCCAGGATCACGGTGCAGATCAGAAGATAAACTGCCGGCGATACAAAGAATCCAATTAAAAGATACAGACCGCCAAAGATGATCGCTAAGATCATTCCGCCGAGCCAGCTAAAGAGAATATTCATGTTCTGCTTGACCGGCTGCGATTCATTTGTCCATTCCAGCATCGGCCGCTTGAGGTCAAGCGCCAGCATCGCAGTTCCGCTAAGGACCACAAAGGCGATCACACAAAGGATCATGCAGATGGCGGTAAAGACATCAGGAGTGAGGACGATGATCATCGCGATCGTACAGATCAGCGCCGGGATTCCTGTAATACTTACATGCAGGAAGATCTTTGCCTTAAAGATCTCGTAAGGGTCTACGGGCATGGTCTGCAGCAGCCAAATATTTTTTCCTTCGAGGGAGATGCCTGGTGCTGCAATATCGCACATCGAGCTAAGCAGGCAGACGCCAAAGGCTCCGAAAACAGGCATCAGACTTGCAAAAAGAGGTGCTCCTGCGGTCAACGAGGACAGAAGAAAGCGGATATCGCTTGCTTTTATCAGCAGCAGGGCAGCGCCTGCGATCAGGAATAAAATGCCAAGACCACAGTTGACCATATAAGTGACACTTGAAGTAAAATGCTTAAACTCTTTTCTTCTAAGGGCCGCACCAATGCTGCGGGTTTGGATCTGACTGTCTTTAAACTCGGCCTTGCTTCCTTCTGCTTTTGTGGA
>CAMODY010000025.1 GCA_946611595.1 uncultured Clostridia bacterium
GATGCAACAGGCAAACTCTGCGATATCATGCTCAAAGATTCTGCGCATATTCAGGAAAGCGAAGCAGAGTGGAAAAACCGGAAAGCGAAACGAGCGGGCGGACAGCTCATAGAACCAATCTATACAATGCAAGATGCAGAAGCTTCCCTGAAACTCTTTAAATCCTGCTTTTATGGAGAAGAGTATCAGATCTTTGATGAGATAAAAATTCGTTTTATAGATGCGGGTCATCTTCTTGGATCATCAAGCATCTTAGTCACGATTACTGAAGAAGGCGAAAGTAGAACGATCCTGTTCTCCGGTGATGTCGGAAATATCGACAGACCTTTGATCCGCGACCCACAAAAACCGGACGAGGCTGATTTTGTCATTATCGAATCGACCTATGGAGACCGCAATCATGAGGAGAGAATCGATTATGTCACGCAGCTTACCGAGATCATTCAGAAAACCTTAGACCGTGGCGGTAATGTTGTGATTCCTTCTTTTGCGATTGGCCGAACGCAGATGCTTCTTTATCTGATCCGTATTATCAAAGAACAGGGACTGGTGAAAGGACACGATCATTTTCCTGTTTATGTCGACAGCCCGTTAGCTGTTGAGGCGACAGAAATCTATTCATCTCCGCTGACATCCTTTTTCGATGATGAGGCGCTGGAACTTTTAGCAAAAGGAATCAATCCGATCAAATTTGACAATCTTCACCTCTCTGTCTCTACAGATGAGTCCAAACAGATCAACTTTGACATGGAGCCAAAGGTGATCCTTTCTGCCTCCGGAATGTGCGAAGCCGGACGTATTCGTCACCACTTGAAGCATAACCTTTGGCGGCCGGAGTCGACAATTGTATTTGTCGGCTATCAGGTGGAAGGCACTCTGGGAAGAAAGATCAAAAACGGAGCTGATAAGATCAAACTATTTAATGAGGAAATTGCGGTTAGAGCAGAGGTGCTTGAACTTGCGGATATCAGCGGTCATGCTGATAGGGACATGCTCTTAGACTGGCTCGGCAATCTGAAAAAGGCTCCGAGAAAAGTGTTCGTTAATCATGGAGATGATGAAGTCTGTGATATCTTTGCGGACAGCATCCGGGAAAAACTGGGATTTGATGCAGTTGCACCATACAGCGGAGACGCCTATGATCTGCTGTTGGAAGACTTTACGGAAAAGGCAGCCATTGTTAAGGCGGTCAAGAAAAAGAAAGCAGCACATGAAAAAGTTTCTGCGGTTTATGAGGCACTGCTTGAGGCAGGACAAAGGCTTCTGCGCGTAATCGAAAGAAATAAAGGCGGAGCAAATAAAGATCTGGAGAAATTTACGGAGCGGATCAATTCCCTCTGTGACAGATATGACAGGTAGGCTGTCTTCCAAATCAGCGCTTGATTTTTTTGACGCTGTTCGCTAAAGTTTCAAAATGGATCTGGATATATGCTGACAATAAAAGAAAGCGAGATAAGACATGAAGGAAACACTTAAAATCGGACCGCTGAGTGCAAATGCTGGGGAAAAGGTCTCCGGTTTTTTGCCGATTGTTAATTCAGAATTGGAAATACCTGTCACTCTGATCAGCGGAGAGAAAGAAGGTAAAACGATTCTGATCTGCGGAGGTGTACATAACGCAGAGTATGTCGGAATCCAGGCAGCCATGGAACTTGCGGATGAATTGGTTCCGGAAAAAGTGATCGGGAACATTATCGTGATCCGGCTTCTGAACCGCAGCGGTTTTGAACACCGGACGATGAGTCTTGTGTATGAAGATGGGAAAAATATCAACCGGGTTTTTCCAGGCTCTGCGTCCGGCACACTTGCAGATAAAATAGCTTTTACCATGGAAAGCGAAATCTATCCGTATATTGATTACTTTATTGATCTCCATTCCGGTGATGGCTTCGAAGGTCTGGAATCTTATGTTTATTGCCTTGGAAATGCAAATGACTATGTGGTGGAAACAAGCCGGAAAATGGCAGAGATCGCTCATGTGAATTATCTGGTTGTCTCTCCGTCCAATACCGGAGGTGCCTATAACTATGCGGGACAGCTCGGCATTCCTTCTATCCTGCTGGAGCGGGGCGGTAATTCCACATGGTGCAAATCATTGGTTGAAGAAGATAAACATGATGTGAAAAATATGCTGCGTTATCTGGGTATTTTGGAAGGAAATGCGCATCGTCATTCCACTGTCCCGAAACAGGTAAGCCCTGTGATTTATGAAGATGCTCCGGTCTCAGGCTGCTGGTATCCGGTTTTTCAGCCGGGTGAAACTTTTAAAGAAGGGGATGTTTTAGGAGAGATCAAAGATTATTTCGGTAATCTTCTGTATACTTGCAGAGCTAAAAACGGAGGAATTATTCTCTACGAAACAATCAGTCTTTGCATTATGAAAGATACTCCGATGGTAGCCTATGGAGTTTGGGATGAAGAAAAAGATGGAAAGATTGAAAAAGACTGCCCGGTGTGTGGACAGAATGAAAAAGAGTTTGAAGTGAATCATGAACATCGACATTCCCATCACCATGTCTCTTATAGTCACGGCGCTGACCATGATGAAACTCCAGTTTCGATAAAGGAATGATACCAATATCCACCCCCCGCAATCGTAATTTTGTAATATTTTTCAATAATAAATTACATTGACAGTATTTTAATGAATTGCGTATAATGCATTCGATAATTTAATAACGGACACCAGGCATGTTCTGTCAAGGACAGATTAAAAGGGAAACCGGTGAAAATCCGGTACGATCCCGTCACTGTGATAGGGAGCGGAAAGCAATGTTGCCACTGAAGAGATCTCTCTTTGGGAAGGTGCTGACCGCGTTGATCTTAAGTCAGGAGACCTGCTTGCACTGGATAGCAGATTCATACGGTGTATATGAGAACTGTTAGACAGAGTTGTTTTCGCTTGAAAATAGCTCTGCAGTTAGCCACATGCAACTAAATTCCGACAAGGTAAGCGATGGCTAACAATGATAACTGATGATCAAAAGACCCTATGAAAGAGGGTCTTTTTCTTTTACTTCTATGGGATGCTATGTCTGTTATTGAAGTATATAAGTTATAGTAACAAAGGAGAAAAAGAAATGAAAAAGAGCATGAAAAAAATTCTTGCACTTGCAGGAGCAGCTGTTCTTGCAGTTGGACTGCTGGCAGGATGCGGAAGCTCCGGCGGAACTTCCGGTGGATCTGGGGCTGCAACACCTTCAGGGGATCTTTCAAACTTAAGATTCGGCTGCCAGATGTACAGTGATGGTCTGATTGACCCGACCCTGCAGACGAACACAGCATGGAACTGCATGCGTTTCGGAGTTGGAGAGGCACTGTTCAAATTTAATGACAACATGGAGACTGAACCGTGGCTTGCTGAGAGCGCAGAGACAGAAGACTACATCACATGGACAGTTAAACTGAGAGAAGGCATCAAGTTCTCTAACGGAGATGATGTAACTGCCTCTGCAGTTAAGGCAGTTTTTGATCGTATGGTTGTTGAAGGCCAGAGAGAAGACACTTCTGCAACTCCGGAAAAATACGTTCCTTATGAAACGGTTGTAACTGCAGACGATGCTGCAAACACTGTTACATTTGTACTTCCTCAGGCAAATCCGAACTTCCTCGGAAACCTGGCATATCCGGTTTGCGTTATTGTAGATGTAGATTCTACGACAGACTGGAACAACGGTGTCATCGGAACCGGACCTTACATGGTTGAATCCTTCCAGGATCAGGTTGGTTATAAGATGACTGCAAACCCGAACTATTACGAAGAAGTTCCGTATAAGACAGTAGAGATCAAGTTTATGGGTGATGCATCTGCTAAAGCAATGGCTCTGCAGAGTGGAGAGGTCGACCTTGTTGAAAATATTACAAACGTTTCCGATATTCAGACCCTTCAGGCTGATGATAACTTTGTTGTTGATATCGCATCCGGCGTTCGTTGTGGTTTCGCTTGGATGAACTTCAATGGTGTTCTTGGAAATGAAACTCTTCGCCAGGCAATCCAGATGGCAGTAGACCATGATACGATCTGTGCTTCCAATACGATCGGTGGTCTCTATACTGCAGGATATTCTGTACTTCCATCCACACTTGCTTACGGCTATGAAAACCTGAAAAATACCTATCCGTATGATCCGGATGCGGCAAACAAACTTCTTGATGATGCCGGAATCAAAGATAATGACGGGGATGGAATCCGTGAACTGAATGGACAGAATATCAATCTTAAGTGTGTATCTTATGAGAACCGTCTTCTGAACGACTTCTCTGATGCATATGCGCAGTATCTTGGTGAAATCGGTATCGGAGTTACTGCCGATTACGGCAGCTCTGATGATGAGTGGAGCAAACTGGTTGCCGGACAGTATGATCTGAACAATAACAACTGGACAACCGTTGGTAATGGTGACCCGACAGAGTATATGGCTAACTGGTACAGCAAAGCTGAAGCAAACTACTGCGGATATAAGAGCGACAAATATGATGCTCTTTATGAGGAATTCATGAATGAGTTCGATGCAGATAAAAGAGCAGATCTTCTGCAGCAGATGCAGCAGGTTCTGATCGATGATGCAGTTTGCCTTGTTGATGGATATTACAACAGTTCCATGATCTACAACAAGAATTCCGTAGGTTATGCACATATTCATACAGCTGACTATTACTGGCTGTCTACAGAAATCACACCTGTGAAATAAAACCGAAAAATTGGATACAGTAACCTCTTGTAGGTTACTGTATCCTTCTTTCATTTTGTTTGTTTGAATATGCGTAATAAAACAGAAGGAGGTGCAACTGCACTTCATTCTGTGTATTGGGGAGGGGAACTATCTTGAGTAGAAAAAAGATTATTTCCAGAATCATTCAGATCGTGGTTGTTCTGATCGGAATCAGTTTTCTGACCTTCCTTCTGACCTATCTGTCTCCGGGTGATCCGGCGCAGATCATGCTGACATCTTCAGGTGTTATGCCGACACCGTCTGCGGTTGAGGCACTGCGTGAACAGATGGGATATAACGACCCGTTCTTTGTACAATATTTCCGTTGGCTGGGAAATGCCCTGCATGGTGACTTCGGTATTTCATTTTCGCTTAACAAGCCGGTAGTTGATCTGCTTCTGGCAAGGCTTTGGCCAACTTTAAAGCTGGCATTATTTTCGATGATCTTAATGCTGGTGATCTCCGTTCCTCTTGGCATGGTCTCCGCAGTCAAAAAAGACTCCTGGATCGACAATGCTGTAAGAGGAGTAACCTTCTTAGGCGTTTCCATTCCGAACTTTTGGGTTGGTTTGCTCTTGATGTTGCTGTTCTGCGTCAAACTCAATATCTTCCCGGTCATCAGTTCAGGTGGAGACTTTAAGAGTATGGTCCTGCCTTCCGTGACACTCGCCATTGCAATGTCTGCAAAATATACGAGGCAGGTCAGGACCGCAATTCTTGAGGAACTGAATCAGGACTATGTCATCGGCGCCAGAGCAAGAGGCGTTCCGGAAAGAAAGATCCTTTGGAGAAATGTATTTCCGAATTCCCTGCTTCCTCTGATCACGATGTTTGGCCTTTCAGTTGGCTCGCTTTTAGGCGGAACTTCAGTAGTTGAAGTGATCTTTTCATATCCGGGTCTTGGAAACCTCGCAGTTTCTGCGATCACATCCAATGACTATAATCTGATTCAGGGATATGTATTATGGGTCGCTCTTATTTACATGGTGATCAACCTGATCGTAGATATTTCCTACAATTTCGTTGATCCACGCATGAGATTGTCGAGGTGACCGCTATGAATACGACGATGACAATGAAGAAAAAAAGTTTCTTCGTAAGACATAAAACGTTCTGCATTTTCGGGATCTTGGCAATTCTTCTGATCTTGATGGCAATCTTTGCACCTGTCGTGACAGGCGGTGTTGATCCTGCCAAAGGAAGTTTGGCTGATGCCATCAAGCCACCGTCTGCAGAACATATCTTTGGAACTGACAAGATGGGGCGGGATATCTTTACCCGTGTTGTTTATGGCGCAAGGGTATCTCTCGTTGCAGCATTTGCCGTTGTCGGCTTGTCCTTTGTGATCGGAACGGTACTCGGAGTGATCTCCGGTTATTTCCGTGGGTTTGTCGATTCCGTTATCATGCGAATTGCAGATATGATGGTTTCTTTCCCGGGTCTTGTTCTTGCAATGGCAGTTGCAGGTATCCTTGGTGCAAGTATCGGAAATGCGATTCTGGCAATATCGGTTGTTACCTGGCCAAAGTATGCAAGACTTGCAAGGTCGTTGGTATTAAAAATCCGAGACCGGGATTATGTAGCTGCTGCGATCACGACCGGTTCCAGGACCCCTTATATGCTCGTTCGCTACATGCTGCCGAATGCGCTCCCTACGCTTGTTATTACAGCAGCAACTGATATTGGTTCCTTGATGCTGGAACTTGCAGGTCTTTCATTCCTGGGATTTGGTGCAGTGTCGCCGACACCGGAATGGGGTCTGATGCTGAGTGAGGGTAGAGCCTACATGCAGAATGCACCATGGCTGATGATTTTCCCGGGACTCGCAATCTTTATTACAGTTATTATTTTCAATATGCTCGGTGATGGTCTTCGCGACATCTTAGATCCGAGAAGCAACGATAATTAGGAGGTGGATGTTATGGCAATGTTAGAAGTCAATAATATTACAATCTCCTATGGGGACCGGCCTACCGTTAAAGATTTTTCCATGACTTTAGAACCAGGCAAGATCTGTTCGCTGGTAGGAGAGTCCGGAAGTGGTAAAACAACTGTGATCCGTGCGATTTTCGGGCTTCTTCCAGGTGGTGGAAAGGTGACAGAAGGAGATATCCTCTTCGAAGGAGAATCTCTGCTGTCCTATAAAAAGGATCAGTGGAGAAAACTGCGCGGCTCGGATATATCCATGATCTTTCAGGATTCAGGCGCCATGATGAACCCTACTAAAAGAGTTGGCGCTGCATTTACAGAGTATATAAGGACTCATGAAAATATTTCTAAGGCTGCGGCTACGAAGAAGGGCATTGAAATGCTTGAACGTATGCGGCTACCATCCGGAGATAATGTCATGCGAAGTTATCCGTTCCAGCTTTCAGGAGGTATGCGTCAGAGAGTCGGCATCGCAATGGGCATGACATATCAGCCGAAACTGTTGCTAGCCGATGAACCAACCTCTGCGCTGGATGTTACAACGCAGGCCCAGATTGTTCGTCAGATGATGGAATTACGTGAAAACTACGGGACCTCGATCATCATTGTAACCCATAACCTTGGTGTAGCGGCTTATATGTCTGATCATATCATTGTTATGAAAAATGGAGTGATCGAAGATCAGGGTGACCGTGACCACATGCTGTATCATTCGGACAATGAATACACACATAAACTGCTGGATGCAGTGCCGTCGATTGGAGGTGTTCGCTATGTTTGATGAAAAAGATCTGATCTTAGAAGCAAAACACGTTACCAGAAGATTCCCGGCAGCGAAAGGCAAAGTGCTGACAGCATGCAATGATGTGAACCTGAAGTTTTACAAAGGAAAAACTCTGGGACTGGTTGGAGAGTCCGGCTGCGGAAAATCGACTTTCATGCGTTTCCTGGTTTCTCTGGATAAACCATCGGAAGGCGAGATCATCTACAGAGGTCAGGACATTACAAAACTGAAAGGGGAGAAGCTTCGCCAGAACAGACAGAACATCCAGATGGTCTTTCAGGATCCGGCCACATCGTTCAATCCGAAGATGAAGATCCGTGATGTGATCTGTGAACCTCTCCTTAACTTCAAACGGATTAAACCGTCTGAAAAGAAAGAAAAAGCAAAAGAACTCCTTGAGATGGTAGAGCTTCCTGGAGAATTTGAAGACCGCTTTATGCATAATATGTCCGGCGGTCAGAGACAGCGTGTTGCGATCGCAAGAGCGCTTGCTCTGGAACCGGAAATTATCGTAATGGATGAAGCAACCAGCGCACTGGACGTTTCTGTTCAGAAGACGATCATTGAACTGATTACAAAACTGCAGCGGGAGAAGGGGATCACGATCGGATTTATCTGTCACGATCTTGGTCTTATTCAGTCGTTCGCCCATCAGGTAGCAGTAATGTATTTAGGTAATATTGTGGAAGTAATGCCTGGTGAGGATATCGGTGAAAACTGCAGACATCCGTATTCAAAAGCTCTGCTTGCATCCGTATTTGATATTAAGATGGATTTCACAAAGAAGATCGAAAGTATTGACAGTGAGATCCCGTCTCCTTTAGATATGCCTCCGGGGTGTCCGTTCTGTGACCGCTGTGATCAGTGCATGGAAATCTGTAAACAGGAACATCCGGTTTTGAAAGAAATCGCCCCGGGGCATGAAGTTGCCTGCCATTTGTACTAGAAGAGAGGAGGTATGAATGAAAAAAATACTATCATTTATTCTTGCAGCGGTTCTAGTACTGGCTCTTGCAGCATGTGGTACCGCAACAACGCCTTCGAGTGATGGCAGTGGCACGTCTGATGCGAATGCTTCACAGACAGAACTTGCTCCGCATACGATCGGAGTTCTGGTGTACAACTTCGGAGATGATGAAGTAGTTGCATTCCGGAAATATCTGATGGAATACATCGGACCGGCTTTTAATGTGACGTTTTTGTATTCCGGAAATATCACTTCGCAGGAAGAGGAAATGGAATACATTCAGCAGGCCATTGACAACGGTGCTGAAGGTATCATGAGTTTTATCAGCCAGGATCTTGAAGCGGAAGTGGAACTTTGTGCTCAAAATGAGGTTTACTATCTTCTTGCATCCGGTACTGTTTCTGATGAAGAATTCGCCAAGGTGGAGAAGAATGAGTATTTTCTTGGAGCTTTCGGGCCGGGAACCTTTATTGAGTATAAAGCCGGTGCGGACATGGCAAATCACTTCGCATCCAGAAAAGGAAGTAATGAATATTTTATTTTAAGTGGCGGTGCTTCTCTTGGAAATGCAATGCATCAGCAGAGAACACAAGGAATGCTTGATACACTTCAGACCGCCTATGGCGTCAGTTTTGAGCAGTCCTCGGAAGAAATGGCGTTGACCGATGTTCCTTTGGAACTCGAAGCAGGAGAACTTAAGATCTGTATCTGCCCCGGCTATATCAGCAGAGATGAAATGTTTGAAACGATCAAAGCAGAATATATCAAACACCAGTATGAAAACGTGCTGTCATCACTGGCAATTTCGCGTATGGCGGAAATTGTGAAAGGTGCTAAAATCGGAGTGGTAGATTGTTATAGCGAAACGAATCTTCAGCTCTTTAATAATGGAACACTGGATTATATTTCTGGTAAATACAGTTCCATTATCGGACCGTCATTTGCTGCAATGTATAATGCGATCACCGGGTATGAGCAGGAGCTTCGCACAAGCGGAAATGCTTTTCATATTGCGCAGGGCTTCTGGTCTTCGGAAAATGCGGAGGATTATGAAGAAAAATATGTACTTGCAAGCAGTATGGAAATGAATGCTTACAATTATGAAGATCTTCAGCAAGTCATTAACGTGTTTAATCCAGATGCCACATTGGACGATCTTAAGGAACTGGCAGGAGCCTATACCTTTAAGGACGCGGTAGAAAGAAGAGCAAAATAAAAAAATCCCGGCGGGCATGATCGCCTGCCGGGTGGATGTTAAACCGTTGGGAGATTTTTAAAAACTGTTTTCAGAAGTTTTTGAAGCAGAATGCTTTCCTCGGTATCAGAAGCTTTGTAATAGACTTCTTTTCCCTCCCTGCGGCTAACGATCAACCGGCTGTCGCGAAGGGAACGCAGATGATGGGATGCTGCCGGAGAGGACATACCGAGAATTGCGGAAATGTTGATCACGCACTCCTCACAGTTGCAAAGAAGCCAGAAGATACGGATCCGGTTCGCATCACCAAGCTTTTTGAAAATTTCGGCAACAGCAGCAAACTGATCGATGTCAGAAAGCTGTTCAATCAGAGAGTCGATGTTTTTATGGGAACCGTGCTGATGAGGTAATTCGATATGTTTCATAGGTTTCCTTTCCACTTTTAGTAAAAGAAGTCTGAATCTAAGATTCATATTAATAAAATAGGAGTTGACTTTCAAGAGAAAAGTTATATACTAAACTCAGAACAATTAAACGAACACTTAATCGTTTAACTAAAAAGAAAGGACAGATTATCATGAAAAAGACTTACAAAATTGATGTTGATTGTGCAGCATGCGCAGACAAGATGGAAGTAGCAGCTCAGAAGACAGAAGGTGTTAAAGACTGCACTGTAAACTTCATGACATTAAAAATGAAAGTGGAGTTTGAAGAAGGCGCTGACGCAGCAGAAGTTATGAAAAACGTCCGTGCAAACTGCAAAAAAGTTGAGGACGACTGCGAAGTATTCATTTAAGAAGCGGGATTCCTTTTTATAATCGACAGCATCCGGATAGATGTCCGGTGAAGGAGATGAGACAAGATGAATAAAAAGCAAAAAAGTTTATTGATCCGAATTATTATCGCGGCAGTGTTCTTTGTGCCGCTGTATCTGATCTCAGAAGATATTGTGCATGTGGAACTTCCGAAATGGGTCATTATTGTCCTGTTTCTGATTCCATATTTGACAGTCGGATATGATATTCTTCGTAAGGCTGCTCTCGGGATCAAAAACAAGCAGGTATTTGATGAGAACTTCCTCATGGCGATTGCAACGATCGGAGCGATCGTTCTCGGAGAATATGGTGAAGGTGTTGCTGTTATGCTCCTGTATCAGGTTGGAGAACTCTTCCAGAGTTATGCAGTCGGCAAGAGCCGCCGGAATATCTCCGATCTGATGGATATCCGTCCGGATTATGCAAATATCGAAGTGGACGGTGAATTGGAACAGGTAGATCCGGAAGAAGTGGAGATCGGCTCGATCATCGTTGTTCAGCCGGGTGAGAAAGTCCCGCTCGATGGTGTGATCGTAGAAGGCAGATCTGCCATGAATACAAGTGCCCTTACAGGAGAGAGTAAGCCGGTCGATGTGGAAGAAGGCGAGACCGTGCTTAGCGGAAGCATCAATATGACAGGCGTGCTCAAGGTTCAAACAACAACAGAATTTGATGAGTCCACAGCTTCTAAAATCCTGGATCTGGTGGAAAACGCTTCCTCCAGAAAATCAAAATCCGAGAACTTTATTTCCAAGTTCGCAAGAGTATATACACCAATCGTTGTATATTGCGCACTTGCACTTGCAATTCTTCCGCCACTCTTTGTTATGATCACAAAAGTTGGCATGGGAAGCTACGAGACCGTTGGAAAGCTTTGGATGGACTGGATCTTAAGAGCCTGCACCTTCCTTGTAATCAGCTGCCCGTGTGCGGTTGTTATCAGTATCCCGCTTAGCTTCTTTGCCGGAATTGGCGGAGCCAGCAAGCAGGGTATCTTAGTCAAAGGTTCCAACTATCTGGAGACTTTGTCTGAAGTCCGTGTGGTTGCTTTTGATAAGACCGGAACGATCACAAAGGGTAACTTCGAAGTCACTGCAATCCATCACAGTCCGCTCGAAGAAAAGATGATGCTGGAATATGCAGCACTTGCAGAATGCCATTCCTCGCATCCTATCAGCTTAAGTCTTCAGCAGGCATATGCCGGAAAGCTTGATCAGAGCCGTGTTACCGATGTTGAGGAGATCAGCGGACATGGAATCATCGCGAAAGTAGATGGCCATGATGTTGCGATTGGAAATGAGAAGATGATGACGAAAGTCGGCGTCGAATTCCATCCGTGCAGCCATGTCGGAACAATCATTCATATGGCACTTGACGGAGCTTATGCCGGACATATCGTTATCTCTGATGAACTGAAACCGACTTCCAAAGAGGCAATGGCAGCTTTAAAGAGAGCCGGAGTCGAGAAGACTGTTATGCTGACAGGCGATGCGAAGTCTGTTGCTGAAAAGGTCGCTGCTGAAGTTGGCGTATCTGATTTTCGTGCAGAGCTTCTTCCTGCAGATAAGGTTAACGCAGTTGAAGAACTGCTTGCAGAATGCAGTGGAAACAAGAGACTTGCCTTTGTTGGTGACGGTATCAACGATGCACCGGTTCTTTCCCGTGCAGATATTGGTATTGCAATGGGCGCGTTGGGATCTGATGCCGCAATTGAAGCTGCAGACATCGTTCTGATGGATGATGATCCGATCAAGATCCCGAAGGCGATCAAGATCTCCAGAAAGTGTCTGGGTATCGTAAAGCAGAACATTGTATTCGCTCTGGCGGTGAAGGTTGTCTGCTTAGTGCTTGCAGCACTTGGTATTGCAAATATGTGGGTTGCGATCATTGCCGATGTCGGTGTTATGATCCTCGCAGTTTTAAATGCGATCCGCTGCTTATTTGTAAGTAAATTATAATGTGATTTTTTGAATCCGACAGGGTCTAAAGGTTTAGTGCTTTAGATCCTGTCATTATTTAACAGGTTTTCAGAAAACCTGACACAAAAGCAAAGAACAATGACCTCTAAGACAAAGACAATCGATATGACAAAAGGACCCATTTTCGGTCCGTTAATTCTCTTTATGCTGCCATTGATCGGAGGCAGTGTTTTTCAGCAGTTATACAATACTGTAGACTTTATTTTTGTCGGCAACTTTCTGGATAAAACCGCGGCAGCAGCAGTTGGCGCAAGCGCAACTCTAATCAACTGTACGATTGGTCTGTTCTCCGGAATTGCTGTAGGTACAACGGTGGTTGCAGCCAGAGCAATCGGCGCAGGAGAAAATGAGCATGCAAGAAAAGCGCTTCATAGTTCAGTTACATTTGGTTTGATCGGAGGAGTGGTTCTTTTAGGCTTGGGAATTGCCTTTTCCCCTATGATCCTGAGACTTTTAAATACTCCCGAGACTGTGATGCCGCAGGCGATCACCTATATCCGCATCTATCTGATCAGCCTTCCAATGTTGATCTTCTACAATATGGTTTCCGGGGGCCTCCGGGCAGAAGGAGATTCCGCAACACCGTTTAAGGTGCTCGTGATCTGTGGACTTTTAAATGTAGGATTTGATGCATTATTTATTGTGGTGATTCCACTCGGTGTTGCCGGAGCAGCAGTAGCAACAACACTGACACAGACATTATCTGCAATTCTGATTGCTGTTTTTGCTTCTTCGAAAAAGCGGACTTTGAGGCTTTCGTTTAAAAAACTGGGAATTGATAAAGATGTGTTAAAGAACATCCTGCGAATTGGGCTGCCGACTGGAGTTCAGACCATTATTATTACTATTTCCAATGTTTTTGTGCAGTATTTTATTAACGACTTCGGCGAAACGGCAGTAGCAGCTTTTGCAACCTATTACAAAGTTGAAAATCTTATTTTCTTAGTGATACTTGCGCTTGGCCAGGCCTCTACAACCTTTGCGGCACAGAATACCGGAGCAGGCAATTATAGACGAATCCGAAAAGGCTCCCTTATTATGCTTGTGTTTGGTTCGGCTGTGACGATATGTATAGCCGGGGTTATCCTTTTATTCTCTTCATTTGTTTTCCGTTGGTTTATGAAAGATCAGGAGGTCATTAAAGCAGCTATATCACTTGCAATGGTATCTTTCCCGTTTTATTGGATCTATCCAGCAATCGAGATCTTTGGTGGCGCCATTCGTTCTTTGGGGTATTCTATTACGTCAATGATCGTGATCATTGTCAATCTATGTGCTATTCGTATTGGATTATTGGCTTTGTTTTCCAACACGATTCATACGATGCAGTCTCTTGCAGCGGTCTATCCAATTACCTGGGCGACGGCAGCTGTTTCGTTTGCTGTTATCTTTTTTATCCTGATTCGAAAATATATAAAGAAAGAAGCAGAGCAGGTGTAATTTCCTTCTGCAGATGCTACAATACGCTTTGAAAATGGATTTCTGACTGCGCTTATTTGTGCGGCTGACAATCTGTTTGTAGGAGAAACTGTGAGAAAAGGAAACAGGAAACATGAAAGGTGTCGTCATTTCCGGTGTGTCCGGAGGAATGGGCCTTAAAACTGCAGAAAGATTGATTCGCGAAGGCTATGAGGTCTTTGGAATGGACCTTAATGCGCCGGAGGAAAAGGAGCATCTTCATTTTATTCAGACGGATCTGACTAGCATAGAGGAAGTGCAGGCTGCTTTTCAAATGGTTTCATCACAGACAGATAGAGTAGAGGCAATCATCCATATGGCGGGTATCTATGATCTGAATTCTCTTGTGGAAATGGGAGAAGAGGAGTTTATCCGCATCTTCAACGTCAATCTGTTTTCTCAATACAGGATCAACAAAGCATTTCTTCCGCTACTGAAAAAAGGTGGAAGGGTGATCATCACCTCCAGTGAGCTTGCTCCACTGGATCCGCTTCCGTTCACCGGAATATATGGAATCACGAAAACGGCTGTGGAAAAATATGCGTTTTCTTTGCGGATGGAACTGCAGCTTCTAGATATCTCTGTCAGTGTTTTAAGGCCGGGTGCAATTGATACGGGCCTTTTAGATGTCTCTACGAAACGGCTGGATGATTTCGTCAATCATACAGAACTGTATTCCTGTAATGCGGAGCGTTTTAAAAGAATCGTTGATAGTGTGGAATCTAAGAAAGTTCCGCCCGAGAGGGTCGCAGAATTGGCGTTTAAGGCGACAATTGCGAAGCATCCTAAGTTTGTCTATACTATAAATAGAAATCCGTTATTGATCCTGTTAAATGCACTTCCTGACAGGATGCAAAATTGGATTATCAAAATGATATTGAAGTAGAGAAAGCTGCTGTAAGAGGGCAAAATAGAAAGGATATATTATGAGTCGAGAAAAGATTGTCGTTATGCTGGCGGAAGGATTTGAAGAAGTTGAAGCACTGACAACTGTTGATCTGCTCAGAAGAGCAAGTCTTCCGGTTTATACTGTATCGGTTACAGGCAGAAGACAGGTGGATGGAGCGCATGGTGTTGCAATCATCGCCGATAAAGTCTTTGAAGATATTCATTTTGATGAAGTTAAGATGATCATTCTTCCGGGCGGAATGCCGGGAACAACAAATCTGCTAAACTATGAGCCACTGACAAAGGTGTTGAAACAATTTGCGGCAGAGGAGAGACCTCTTGGTGCTATTTGTGCAGCGCCTATGGTGTTTGCTGAGCATGGAATTTTAAGTGGTAAAAATGCTACGATTTATTCAGGTATGGAAGACCATCTGAAGGATGCTGTTTGGACAGAAGGAAACGTAGTAAAAGACGGAAACATCATAACTTCTAAAGGTCCGGGAACAGCAATGGATTTTGCACTGGCGCTCATCGCATTTTTAGCAAACGAGGCAAAAGCAGAAGAAGTCAGAGCAGGGCTGTTGTATCAGAAATGATAGAAGCAGGGATTTCCTTGTTCAAATCCCTGCCTGGAACTCAATAAAAAAACACCAATGTGCCACATGCACATCGGTGTTTTTTTTCCGGAGAAGCAGGGATTTGAACCCTGGCGCCGCTATTAACGACCTACTCCCTTTCCAGGGGAGCCCCTTCGGCCAGCTTGGGTACTTCTCCAAAACTCGCTTCGATTAACGAACATTCAATACTTTACACGATTTCCTTTTTAAAAGCAAGGACTTTTCCTCGAATTGTTACGCATATTTATCTTTACTTATTAAATCATATTTCTTTATAATGATTACCAATTGTATGACAGATAAAACAAGGAGTATCCATATGGAAAGAAATCTGGAAGAGGTCCGAAAGTTCTTTTCGGGCGATAAATATGCAAC
>CAMODY010000026.1 GCA_946611595.1 uncultured Clostridia bacterium
GCAGTAAGACGAAACCGAAGGAGGACATTATGTTACGTACAGAAATTGCCAGTTTATTTAAAAACGTACCGGAAGATGGAGCAACTGTCGTTGTTTCCGGTTGGGTGAAGACCGCAAGAGAATCCAAGAACGTCGGCTTTATTGAGCTGAACGACGGGTCCTGTTTCAAGAATCTTCAGATCATCGTTGAAGCTTCCAAATTCGATAGTTTTAAGACGCTGGCAAATCTGCCGGTAAGCAGTTCTGTCACGGTAACAGGAAAAGTGGTCCTGACACCGCAGGCAAAGCAGCCGTTTGAGATCAATGCGGATGAAATCGAGATTGAAGGTATCTCTGCTCCGGATTATCCGCTGCAGAAGAAACGACACACACTCGAGTTTTTACGTACGATTCCGTCTCTGCGTGCCCGCACGAACACCTATCAGGCTGTATTCCGCGTAAGAAGTGAAGCCGCTTTCGCGCTGCACAGCTTCTTCCATGAGAATGGTTTTGTTTATGTACATACTCCATTGATCACAGGAAGTGATGCAGAAGGCGCAGGTGAGATGTTCCGTGTCACAACCCTTGACCCGAAGGATCCGCCTTTGGATGAAAACGGAAATGTTGATTTCTCTCAGGACTTCTTTGGACAGGAAACTAACCTTACGGTTTCCGGTCAGCTTGAAGGCGAGAGCTTTGCGCTTGCATTTGGAAAGATCTATACGTTCGGACCGACCTTCCGTGCTGAAAACTCCAACACTCCGCGCCATGCTGCAGAGTTCTGGATGGTAGAGCCGGAGATTGCATTTACAGATCTTGCTGGAGAGATGGCTGTCTCTGAAGCCATGATCAAATATGTCATCGAACATCTCCTTAAGACCTGTCCGGATGAGATGCAGTTCTTTAACAACTTCTATGATAAGGGACTGATCGAGCGTCTTACGGCGTTAAAAGATGCTGAGTTTGCGCGTGTAAGCTATACCGAGGCAATCGAAATCTTAAAACCGCATAATGCTGAGTTCCAGTTCCCGGTAGAGTGGGGTAGTGATCTGCAGACAGAACATGAGCGTTTCTTAACAGAGCAGGTTTATAAGAAACCGGTCTTCGTTACAGATTATCCGAAGGAAATCAAATCCTTCTATATGAGAATCAATGACGATAACAAGACGGTTGCGGCAGCAGATATGCTTGTTCCGGGTGTCGGTGAACTTTGCGGCGGAAGCCAGAGAGAAGAACGTGAAGATGTTCTTCTTGCAAGGATCAAAGAACTTGGCCTTAGCGTTGAAGATTATCAGTGGTATTTGGATCTTCGTCGCTTTGGTACGGTTAAGCATGCAGGCTTCGGTCTTGGCTTTGAGCGTCTGATCATGTATGTAACCGGCATGAGCAACATTCGCGACGTAGAGCTGTATCCGCGTACCGCCGGAAAACTGCAGTAAATATCAATTATTCATTTTATTCAAACTTATGCACTGAATATTCATTTCGGGACGACACGTTGTAAAATGTGTCCAAAAGGTGTATAATTTGTAAACTGTTTAATTTACTTTAGTACGTTAATATAACGCGCAAGCAAAACAGTAAACAGGCAAGTTAATGTTAAAAAAATTTAAAAAAGGATTGAGATTTTCTTATGGATTCAAAAACTGTTGCTTACATTATAAAGAGAATCATCCTGGCAATTGTAACGATCTGGGTTGTCATGACAGTAACCTTTTTTGTCATGCATTTCGTTCCGGGTGGTCCCTTTACAAGTGAAAAAGCAGTCAGCCCTTCGGTGCAGGCTGCGATGGAGGCAAAGTATGGTCTGGACAAACCTTTGATCCAGCAGTACGGAACCTACATGAAAGACGTGGTTACAAAATTTGATTTCGGCCCATCCCTGAAACAGAAAGGTCGTATGGTTGTCGATATTATCGGTGACGGCTTAAAGACATCTGTAAAATTGGGATTGATCGCCGCTGTCTGGGGAACGATCGTCGGCATTGTGCTTGGCGCGATTGCCGCGCTGAAAAGGAACTCCGTAATCGACCGTATTATCATGGTCATATCCACGGCCTTTATCTCCATGCCTGGCTATATCGTCGGATCATTACTTCTTTTGATCTTTGCCGTAAACTTAAGGTGGCTGCCGGCAAACGGTACGACCGCGAAAGGTCTAATCCTTCCTATTATTACGTTGGGTCTTTCGCCAATGGCGAACTTTGTACGTCTGACAAGATCTTCCATGTTGGATGTCTTAGGACAGGATTACATCCGTACGGCAAGAGCCAAAGGTGTTTCCAATACAAAGATCATCTTCGGACATGCGCTTAAGAATGCGCTGATCCCGGATATCACATATTTTGGACCGATGCTTGCGTATATCGTAACCGGTTCTCTGGTCGTCGAGCAGATTTTCTCTGTTCCTGGTATCGGCCGTGCTTTCGTTTCCAGTATTATCAACAGAGATTACACAATGGTTATGGGTACCACGATCGTACTTGCAGTATTGATCGTTGTTATGACCCTGATCAGTGATATCTTGTATAAAGTAGTCGATCCTAGAATCGACTTTAGCTAAGGAGGTGAAGGCACATGAGTATGTTTAACAGTAAGAAACCTTTTAGCCTCCAGGTAAACATGGATAATTTTCTTCCGGCTACGGCTGAAGAGAAGGCTTATATGGTACAGATGCGTCCTTCTACTACGTTCTTTAAGGACGGAATGAAGAGACTGCTGAAAAATAAGGTTGCAACGGTCAGCATGATCGTAATTATCATTATTGCATTAGCTGCAATTTTTATTCCGATCTTCTGGCCTTATGCATATGAAAACCAGCTGGGCAACCAGCCGGGAAAACCGGTTGATAACAGCTATGCGAACTTAAGACCGTTTGAATACGGATCTACAGAGCAGAGACTGATTGATGAGGGCGAGAAAATCTTCCCACATGTATTCGGAACGGATGCAGCAGGACGTGACTACTTTATCCGTATCGTATACGGAACACGTATCTCCCTTGCTGTTGGTTTCTTTGCAAGTATTATCGTTTTGATCATCGGATTTGTAATCGGTGCGATCTCGGGTTACTTTGGCGGCAAGGTCGATATGGTCATCATGCGAATAGTTGATGTCTTCTATTCGCTACCTGATATGCTGATGATCATTCTGTTGGCTTCGGTTATCCGAAACCCGCTTCAGGCCGCGCTCGAAGGAACTTCGCTTGAGAAATTGGGAAGTAACATGATCTCCCTGTTCATCGTCTTCGGTGTTCTGTACTGGGTCAGCATGGCCCGCCAGATCCGTGGTCAGATCCTTGCTCTGAAAGAGCAGGAGTATGTTCTGGCTTCAAGGACTGCAGGTGCAAAGGGCAAGTGGATCATCATGAAACACCTCTTCCCGAACTGCATTGGTATCATCGTAGTTTATACCGCGCTGCAGATCCCGAGTGCTATTTTCACAGAGAGTTATCTGTCATTCCTGGGACTGGGTGTTAACGCACCGATGCCGTCCTTAGGTTCTTTGACATCTGACGCATTAAACGGAATTAACAGCTATGGATACCGTCTGGTTATCCCGGCAATCGTTATTTCCCTGATCGTGCTTTCCTTAAACCTCTTCGGTGATGGTTTAAGAGATGCATTCGACCCGAAACTGAATAGCTAGGAGGTATAAGATGAGTCATTTATTAGAAGTGAAAAACTTAAGAACCTCCTTCTTTACAGATGCCGGGGAGGTTAAGGCAGTTAATGATGTTTCCTTTACATTAGATCGAGGAAAAGTATTAGGTATCGTAGGTGAGTCGGGATCCGGAAAGTCTGTTACGGCATATTCCATTATGCAGATCCTTGCTCCGACAGGAAAGATCGTCGGCGGTTCTGTCCTTTTGGATGGGAAGGAACTTGTTGGTGCTTCTGAGAAGGAAATGAAAGAGATCCGTGGTAATAAGATCTCCATTATCTTCCAGGACCCGATGACTTCAATGAACCCGACTTACACTGTCGGACATCAGCTCGAAGAGGCGATCCTGCTCCATACAAACAGAAATAAAGAACAGGCAAAGGAAAGAGCTATCGAGATGCTTCGCTTGTGTAATGTAAATGAACCGGAAAAACGTGTTAAGCAGTATCCGCACGAGCTCTCCGGTGGTATGCGTCAGCGTGCGATGATCGCTATGGCACTTGCGTGCGAGCCGGATATCCTGATCGCCGATGAGCCGACGACCGCGCTCGACGTTACAATCCAGGCTCAGATCCTGGACCTGATGAAATCCCTGCAGGAAGAACTCGGCATGGCGATCATCATGATCACGCACGACCTTGGTGTTGTTGCGCAGCTTTGCGACGAAGTTATCGTTATGTATGCCGGCGGAATCTGTGAGCAGGGTACAGCAGACGAGATTTTCTATAACCCGAAACATGAATATACAAAAGGCCTGATGCATTCGATCCCGACGGCAGATACTTCCGGACAGAAGTTAAAACCGATCGAAGGTACGCCTATCGACCTTTTGAATATGCCGAAAGGCTGCCCGTTCGGACCTAGATGCGAGAATGCGCTGAAAGTTTGTATGAAAGATGCGCCAGTCCGTATCGGTGTAAATGATGATCATGCATCCTCCTGCTGGATGTGGATCAAGGAAGCACTGGAAGAAGGTATCATTACTTTAGAAGATCTTCCGGAAGAGAAGAGGGAGGTGCTGATTAATGGCTGATGAGAAAAAAACACTGGTTAAGGTCGAGCACCTGAAAGAATACTTTAATATCAACGTTGGTATGTTTAAATCCAGACCTCTGAAGGCTGTTGATGATGTTTCATTCGAGATTAAAAAAGGTGAAACACTTGGCCTCGTTGGTGAATCCGGATGTGGTAAAACGACTGTAGGAAGAACGATCCTCCAGCTGTATAAGCCAACTGACGGAAAAGTTATTTATGACGGAGAGGAAATCAAAAGCAAAGCTTCTCTGAAAGAATTCCGTAAAAAAGCTACGATGGTGTTCCAGGATCCGTATTCCTCTCTGAACCCTCGTATGACAGTCGCTGATATTATTGCAGAGCCTCTCGATATCCATAAGCTCTACAAGAATAAAGAAGAGAGAAAAGAACGTGTCCTTGAACTGATGGGATATGTCGGACTGAACTCCGAGCACGCCGCTCGTTACGCACATGAGTTTTCTGGTGGTCAGAGACAGCGTATCGGTATTGCAAGAAGCTTAGCTGTTAATCCTGAGTTTATCGTCTGTGATGAGCCGGTATCTGCTCTTGACGTTTCCATTCAGGCACAGGTCATCAACATGTTTGATGAGCTGCAGGATAAACTGGGGCTGACCTATCTTTTTATTGCACATGACCTTTTAGTTGTACGTCATATTTCTGATCGTATCGCGGTTATGTACCTTGGAAGAATGGTCGAGATGGGTGATGCAGACGAGATCTACAACCATCCGCTTCATCCATACAGCCAGTCACTGCTTTCTGCTGTTCCGGTACCTGATCCTAAGGTTGCTCGTGCAAACAAGAGAATCGTCCTTGAAGGCGATATTCCGAGTCCTCTGAATGCTCCGAGCGGATGCCCGTTCCGTACGCGTTGCCGTTATGCAACAGAGGCTTGTGCGGAGAGCATGCCGGAATTTAAGGATGTTGGCGGCGGCCACTTTGTTGCCTGCCATAGGGTCAACGAAATCAACTGATTTTTTGGACATAATTCCATGTTGTTTTTCCCTATTGTTGAGGTACAATAAATAAGCTTTCTATTTGTTCATAGAACAAAAGAAAATAAATTGTAACTATTAAAGAAAAGGAGACGAAAATGAAAAAGACACTTGCAATCATTTTAGCCGCAATCATGGTCTTAGGACTCGTAGCTTGCGGTTCCTCAGGAAACACTCCTGCAGGAAGTGGTTCAGCATCCGGTGGAGCTTCTAAAGACAGCCTTGCAGTCTGCATCGCTTCTGAGCCACAGACAATCGATCCGGCCCTCAACTCTTCTGTTGATGGTGCAACAATGATCGTTCATCTGTTCTCCGGTCTTGCAAAATGGAGCAAGAACGGCGATGCATATGAGATCGTTCCGGATATGGCTGAAGAACTGGTTGAGCCTGTCGACAATGGTGACGGAACATTTACTTATACGTATACGCTTCGTGACGCTAAATGGTCTGATGGCGAGCCGGTAAAAGCAGCTGATTTCGAGTTCGCATGGAAACGTGCAACTTCTGCAGCTCTTGCAGCAGATTACTACTATATGTTCGAGTATGTAGCAGGATATCCGGGTGATGATCTTGCTCCGTCTGTTGCTGAGAACACAATGCAGGTTAAAGCACTTGATGACAAGACTCTTGAAGTTACTACAACTGGTAACTATCCGTTCTGGAATGAGCTTCTTGCATTCCCGACATACTTCCCGGTAAGAGAAGATGTTGTTGATGATGACGGTGCTTGGGCAACTGATCCTTCCACTTATGTAACAAACGGTATGTACACCCTTGACAGCTGGGAGCACAACTCCGTTATCACTTTGAAGAAGAATGAGAACCATCCGGATGCAGCAGAAGTTACAATGCCGGAGATCAAATTCTACCTGAGCGATGATGCAAACAACATGCTCTCCAACTTCAAGAATGGTGACTGGCTGCTGATTGACGATGTTCCGACAAACGAGATCGCAACTCTGAAAGAGCAGTATCCGACAGAGTTCCACATCGACGGACAGATCGGTACTTACTATGTAAGCTGGAACGTAAACCAGGATATCTCCCCGGTTGGCGGTGCAGCTTTAACAGAGCAGCAGAAAGCTGAAGTTCGTCAGGCTATCGGACTTCTCTTCGACCGTAACTATATCGTAAACGACGTAGCTCAGGGCGGACAGGTTCCTGCATCCTCCTTCGTAGCTATGGGTATCACAGAGCCGGATGGCGGCGAGTTCTATGAGGCAGCTGGCCATAATGATGGATATCCGGGATACTACAAAGTTGATGAAGCAAGCATCCAGGAGAACTATGACAAAGCTCTTGAGATCCTTGGAAAATACTATGATGTTCAGGACGGCAAAGTTACTAACTTCCCGACACTGACATATCTCTATAACACATCTGAAGGCCATAAGGCTATTGCTGAGTATCTGCAGTCTGCACTGGCTGGTGTTGGTATCACAATGAACCTTGAGAATCAGGAGTGGGCTACATTCCTTGAGACTCGTAAGAATGGTGACTATTCTATCGCACGTAACGGATGGCTTGCTGACTACAACGATGCTATTTCCTTCATCGATATGTGGACAACAAACTCCGGTAACAACGATGTTCAGTTCGGTCGTGCAGCTCATGGCGAGCAGGCTATCTACAATATGGATCTTTCCGGTATTGAAGGATATGCAGACAAGAGCGTAACGAACGGAACATGGGCTCAGACATTTGATCAGCTTGTAAGCTGGATCAAAGCTGAGACAAACCTTGAGGTTCGTAATCAGTTAATGCACGTAGCAGAAGACCTGATCATGGAAACAGGCGCTATCTGCCCGCTGTACTTCTACACTGACCTGTACATGCTGAGCGATTCCGTTGATGGATTCTTCTCCATTCCTCTGGGATACAAATACTTCATGTACACAACAATCAAATAATCTAGACTGAAGCAATTCAATTTCATAGATTATCCGAAGGATCCGGAATGAATGTTCCGGATCCTTTTTTTGTCGAGATGCGTTGAGTAAAGGATAGAGTACTGCTTTGCTGTTTCTTTTATCTTCCTTGTGTTACAATACGAGACAGCAAACATTTATGTTTTTATAGATTGGAAATACTATGAAAGAACAGTTTCAAAGAACGGAAATGTTGATAGGAAAAGCCGCCCTTGAAAAGCTTTTCAAGGCACATGTTGCGGTCTTTGGAGTCGGCGGTGTAGGCGGTTATGTCGTAGAAGCCTTAGCACGGGCAGGAGTTGGGGCATTAACATTAGTCGACCATGATGTTGTAAGTGAGAGCAATCTGAACAGACAGATTATAGCGACCCATGATACAATTGGAAAATGCAAAGTCGAGGTCGCAAAAGAGCGGATCCTTTCCATTAATCCCGACTGCGAGGTAACAGCGATGCCGGTTTTTGTTTTGCCTCGTGAGGCCAAGGCCAATGAAGAGAAGGAAGAGGCCGGACAGGAAATTGTAGCACTGGACTCTTTTGATTTTACTCAGTATGACTATATTGTCGATGCAATCGACACTGTCGCTGGAAAGCTGGCAATCATTGTAAAAGCGAAGCAGGAAGATGTTCCGGTGATCTCCTCCATGGGAACCGGAAACAAAATGGATCCAAGCGCTTTTCGCGTTGCAGATATTTTTGAGACTTCGGTTTGCCCGCTTGCAAAGGTCATGCGCAAGGAATGTAAAAAACGTGGGATCGAAAGTTTGAAAGTAGTTTATTCGACAGAAGAGCCGATCAAGGTAAATCAACGCACTCCGGGATCAACCAGCTTCACGCCGGCTGCGGCAGGGCTTGTGATTGCGTCTGAAGTTGTAAAAGACCTGATCGCTTGATATAATGGCAAAGCTATGAATCAGCAGGAAGATAAGAAAACAGAAGAGAGAGAACCGAAGTTTGCCGTAACGGAAGCAGACCAGGATACAGAATTCAGCAAAGAGAAGATGAAGGCCGTAGGTTTTGATATCTACGCGTTTTTCCGCAATCTTGTTTTTGCTGTTTTTTTGGGCCTTGCAATCGGAGCATATGCGACGGGTTTTGCACTCCTGATCAACTGGATCACGGGATTTCGGACAGAGCATAGCTGGCTGATCCTGCTTCTTCCTGTGGGAGGTCTTGCAATTGTCGGTTTCTACCACTTGCTTGGTGCATATTCACCAAAGGGAACAAACCGTGTTTTAGAGTCAATATCTTCAGATGAAAAGCTTCCACTTAAGATGACACCGCTTATCACAGTCGGAACCGCTATCACACATTTCTTTGGCGGATCTGCCGGTCGAGAGGGGGCTGCGCTCCAGATTGGCGGAAGCATCGGTATGTGGTTTGGAACTGCGATTAAATTAGGCAAAAGAGAGATTACCATCATGACCCTTTGCGGCATGAGCGCGGCTTTTTCCGCCATGTTCGGAACTCCGTTTACTGCCGCAATCTTTGCCATGGAAGTTGTCAGCATCGGTATTCTCCATTACTCAGCCTTTGTGCCTTGCGTCGTCTCTGCATTAACAGCGGGACTGATTGCTAAATGGATTGGCTATGTTCCGGAAGCATATCCGGCCATAAAATTTCCAAGTTTTGGTTGGCTGAACGGTTTGCAGAGTGTTGGTCTTGGAATTGCCTGTGCACTTGTCAGCATTGCTTTCTGCATTATTCTTCACAGAGTGGAGCATGCTTATCAGAAATATATTCCAAACTCTTATTTGAGAGCGGTTACTGGCGGTCTTTTAGTTGTTTTGATCACAGTATGTATCGGAACAAACGACTACAACGGAGCAGGCGTTTCCGTGATCATGAACGCCGTTTCCGGAAATGCTGTCTGGTATGCGTTTCTTTTGAAAATGATCATGACGGCGCTGACTTTAGGTGCCTGCTATAAAGGCGGCGAGATCATACCTACGATCTTTGTCGGTGCGACCTTCGGCTGTGTCTTTGGTGGACTGATAGGACTCGATCCAACAGTAGGAGCGGCGCTTGGTATCTGCGGCGTTTTCTGTGGCGTTACGAACTGCCCGATCGCATCGATCTGCCTGTGCCTGGAACTCTTCGGAATTCAAGGCTTGCCACTTTATATTTTGGTAGCAGCGGTGAGCTACCGTCTCTCCGGTTACTATGGAATCTACACCGGCCAGAAGATCATGTACTCAAAATCCCGTCCGCTCTTTATCAACCGCACGACCTGGAAATAGAGACTTAACCAAACAATTCCTGATTTAAATAATCTAAGAGTGTATTATTTTCACGGTCTGTATCGACCTGCTCTTTTAGGGCGTTCATCTTTTTATCTAGCTCAGCGCTGAGATCCGCGCAGGCTTTCAATTCATTGGACATCTCCTGAGTGAAGTTTGCTTTTTTCTTGTAACGCAGCTGATGCTCTAAACTAGCCCATGAGTCCATGGCAATCGTCCTGAGCTGAACCTCAACCTTAACCTGTCTTGTTTCCTTTTCAAAAAAGACCGGAACTGTAACGATCATATGCAGACTCCGATATCCATTCTCTTTTGGATTCTTGATATAATCCTTTACTTTGAGGATTTCAATATCATCTTGACGTTCTAAGGCCTGGGCCAGTGCGTAGACATCATCCTGGAAAGAGCAGATGACGCGGACACCTGCTATGTCATGAATATTCGCCTCAATATTTTCCGGTGACATCGCAAGCCCCTTCTTGCGCAGTTTCTTCATAATGCCGGAAAGACTTTTCAGGCGGGATTGAATGCTGCTGATCGGCTGACGGTCAAATTTCAGAGCGGTCTCTTCACTTAACACATTGAATTTCGTCTCGATCTCAAGAATCGCACACTTATAAAAGGTCATCATTCTGGCAAAATCATAAGTCGTTTCGAGGAAACCTTCTACTTCCGGGGAAGAAATGATTGCTTTCAGCATAGTTTCTTCTGTTTTTGTAATTTGATATTCCATGTATTCAATCTTCCTTTAAAATCCATAATTATCTAAAATGACAGCAGACACTATCGTGAAAGTATGGTAGTATATGCAGTGCATTTTGATTCATCATAATGATAAAACTTGATGATATTGTGAAAAGGAAAGAGAAAATCAAAGGACACGTGAAAAATGCTGATTTTACGGGAAAAGCGTTTGACAAGAGCGTCTTTTACTGTTAAGATATGCAAGTTGTCAGCCCTTTCTCAGATGACGGACACTCCGGCCGCATCTTAGATACGGGTGGTAATCAAGAATAAGGAGGAAATTAAAATGATTACACCAGAAATCAAAGCAGAAATTATCAAGGAGTATGGAAAAACTCCGGCAGACACAGGTTCTACAGAAGTTCAGGTAGCTCTTCTGACATACAGAATCAAGGAGCTTACTGAGCACTTAAAGACACATAAGAAAGACCACCACTCCAGAAGAGGTCTTCTGAAGATGGTAGGTAAGAGAAGAGGTCTTCTGGATTACCTGAAGAGCAAAGATATCGAAGCTTATCGTCAGCTGATCGAAAAACTCGGTATCAGAAAATAATTTTGTTAGTATCAATAGACCAGGCGTTCTGCCCGGTCTATTGTTATGTTATTTACAGGCTTTTCATGCAGGGGAACGAACCGAAGCCTCTGAAAATTTCGTGAAAATGTCATGGCATTTTCAGATGTTTCGGATTCCTCTGCCTGAAAAAATGGGCATACCGCCCGAGAAGTTAAGGAGGAAATATGAGCTTTAAAACATTTGAAATGGAACTTGCAGGAAGAACTCTGCGCGCTGAGATCGGCCGCGTTGCAGCACAGGCAAACGGCGCTGTACTGCTTCACTACGGAGAGACCGTTGTTCTTTCTACAGCAACTGCATCTGAAAAACCAAGAGACGGAATCGACTTCTTCCCGCTTAGCGTAGACTTCGAAGAAAAACTGTATTCTGTCGGAAAGATCCCTGGAGGATTTACAAGAAGAGAAGGAAGACCTTCTGAGAACGCGGTACTGACTGCTCGTGTCATCGACCGTCCGATGCGTCCGCTGTTCCCGAAGGATTACAGAAACGACGTTGTATTAAACAACCTGGTTATGAGCGTTGACCCGGATTGCCAGCCGGAACTTGTTGCTATGCTTGGTAGCGCACTTGCAACCTGCATCTCTGACATCCCGTTTGATGGCCCGGTTGCTATGACTCAGGTCGGCATGATCGACGGCGAATTTGTCTTCAACCCAACCGCTGCACAGAAACATGTATCTGACTTAGCTCTTACCGTAGCTTCCACACCGGAGAAGGTCATCATGATCGAAGCCGGCGCAAACGAAGTTCCGGAAGACAAGATGATCGAAGCAATCTTTGCAGCTGATGACCTGAACAAGAAAGTGAACGAGTTCTTTGCACAGATCATCGCAGAAGTTGGAAAAGAAAAACATGAATATGAGCACCATGAGATTCCGGAAGAAGTAACCAACGCGATTGTTGAGCTGGTTCCGCCGGAAGAAATGGAAAAAGCAGTTTTCGCTGACGAGAAACAGGTTCGTGATAAAAATATCTCTGAGATCAAAGATATGCTTGCTGAGAAATTTGCTGAAGAGCATGAGGATTGGATCCCGAGCATTGACGAGGCTGTTTATGCATACCAGAAGAAGACTGTTCGTAAGATGATCTTGAAAGATCACAAGAGACCGGATGGTCGTGCAATCGATCAGATCCGTCCTCTGGCAGCAGAGATCGACATTCTCCCGAGAGCACACGGAAGCGGAATGTTCACACGTGGACAGACTCAGATCATGACTGCTACAACATTAGGACCGCTTTCTGAAGCACAGAAGATCGACGGCCTTGATTTAGAAGTAACATCCAAGAGATATATGCATCAGTACAACTTCCCGGCATATTCTGTAGGTGAGGCAAGACCGAACCGTACACCAGGACGTCGTGAGATCGGACATGGTGCATTAGCAGAAAGAGCTCTGCTTCCGGTTATTCCTTCTGAGCAGGAATTCCCGTATGCACTGAGACTGGTTTCCGAGACTTTTGAGTCCAACGGATCCACAAGCCAGGCTTCTGTCTGCGCTTCTACCTTAAGCCTTATGGCAGCAGGTGTTCCGATCAAACGTCCGGTAGCTGGTATCTCCTGCGGTCTGGTAACAGGTGAGACTGATGATGATTACCTGGTACTGACCGATATCCAGGGTCTTGAAGATTTCTTCGGCGACATGGACTTCAAGGTTGCAGGTACAGACGTTGGTATCACAGCAATCCAGATGGATATCAAGATCCACGGTCTTACAAGAGCCATCGTTGAAGAAGCAATCGCAAGAACGAAGCAGGCAAGAACTTATATCCTGCATGAAGTAATGCTTCCGGTTATTGCTGAGCCACGTAAAGAGGTTGGCAAATATGCTCCGAAGATCATCAGCATGCAGATCGATCCGGAGAAGATCGGTGAAGTTGTTGGTAAGCAGGGTAAAGTCATCAACGAGATCATCGCAAGAACAGGCGTTAAGATCGATATCAACGATGACGGAATGGTTTCCATCTGCGGCGTAGAAAAAGATAAGCTTGAAGAAGCACGCCAGATCATCGAGACAATCGTTTCCGAGTTTGAGACCGGAAGAATCTATGAAGGTAAAGTTGTTTCCATCAAAGACTTCGGTGCATTCCTTGAGTTCGCACCGGGCAAAGAGGGAATGGTTCATATCTCCAAGATCGCTCCGGAGCGTATCAAACGCGTAGAGGATGTATTAACACTTGGTGATGTAGTTAAGGCAAAATGCTTAGGACCTGACAAAATGGGCCGTGTATCCTTCAGCATCAAGGACGCAAAATAATTCATTTTCAAAAGAGATCAAAATGCCGCTGCCTTACAGGATAGCGGCATTTTCTGTTTCTTAAGAAAGCATAAAATGGTATAATATTTTGTTATAAATTTTTGTTGTTTCACATAAGAAAGTAGAAAGTCATGAACTATATTGAACTGGTTGATGTAGTAAAAGAATACAGTGCAAAAGGCGGTGTTACGACACGCGCCGTCGACGGCATCAGTTTTCATATTAAGCAGGGAGAGCTGGTCGTGATCGTTGGCCCATCGGGAGCTGGAAAAACGACCGTGCTTAACATGCTTGGTGGTATGGATACCATTACATCCGGTGAAATCTGGGTGGACGGTGTGGATATTTCCAAATATTCCTCCAAGCAGCTGACAAAGTACAGACGAAATGATGTTGGATTCGTTTTCCAGTTCTATAACCTGGTACCGAATTTTACAGCGCTTGAGAATGTGGAACTTTCCAACCAGATCAGTAAGAACCCAATGAGTGCGAAAAAGATCATGCACGAGGTCGGCTTATCCCATCGCCTGGATAACTTCCCGGCTCAGCTTTCCGGCGGAGAGCAGCAGCGTGTCTCGATCGCAAGGGCTTTGGCTAAGAATCCAAAGATCATGCTCTGTGATGAGCCGACGGGAGCTTTGGACTATAAAACAGGTAAAACAATTTTGAAACTCCTTCAGACCATGTGCAGAAAGAAGGGCATGACGGTTATTATCATTACTCATAACCAGGCGATCGCGCCGATGGCAGACCGTGTGATCCAGATCAAGAATGGAAAAGTAGAGCGCATGGGCATCAACCGGAATCCGCTTCCGGTCGAAGAAATTGAGTGGTAGAAAGTGAAGATCATACACAAGGACGTATTCAGAGAAATCAAGACCTCGTTAGGGCGGTTTGTATCGCTCTTTCTTATCGTGGCCTTAGGCGTTGCTGTGTATGCCGGTATCCGCTCCTGCAGACCGGATATGATGATCTCTGCAGATGCTTTTTATGATGAGTCGAACCTGGAAGACATCCGGGTTATGAGCACCTTGGGATTGACGGATGATGATGTGGCGGCTCTTGAAGCTGTAGATGGCGTAAAAAAAGCAGTGGGCACGTACTCTTCGGACTTCATCTGTAAACTCGGAGACAGTCAGTATGTAGTTAAGCTGATGGCGATCACAGATGGCATCAATGAGATCACCTTAAAATCCGGCAGGCTGCCGCAGGCGGATAATGAATGTCTGATCGATGATTATTACATGAACTTAAGAGAATATAAGATCGGTGATACGATCGAGATTTTCTCGGGCGACGATACAGAACTGGAAGACGTTGTGAATGTTACAAAGTTCACTGTTACCGGAAGCTTTGTCTCATCCGAATACCTTTCCATGACGATGGGAAATACCACGATTGGATCCGGAAAGATCGAAGGGTTGATGGCCGTTCAGCCTTCTGTTTTTGCGCTGGATGTCTATACGGAAATAGACCTTTTGGTAGACGGCGCGAAGGATCTGATGTGTTATTCCGATGAATACGAGGATCTGATCGATGCGGAAAAGGATAAGATCGAAGAAATCAGAGTAGGGCGCGAGCAGGCCCGCTATGATTCTGTAATTGGTGAGGCGAATGAAGAACTCGATAAGGCGAAAAAAGAATATGAGGATGGCAAGGCTG
>CAMODY010000027.1 GCA_946611595.1 uncultured Clostridia bacterium
AGATTGATGTGACCGATAAATTTATGTCGGAACTTCGCAAGGAAGTCGGCTTTGTAGCAGTATGTTCCGGTGACGGCCTTGCTCAGATCTTTAAGGGAATGAGCGTAGATGAAGTCATTGAAGGCGGCCAGACCATGAATCCGAGCACAGATGATATCTTAGAGGCGATCAATAAGGTAAATGCAGATAATGTCTTCATTCTTCCAAATAATAAAAACATCGTGCTTGCAGCGCAGCAGGCTGCAGCAATGACGGAAGACAAAAATGCAATCGTAATCCCTACCAGTACCGTCTGCCAGGGAATCAATGCGGTCATCAATTATATTCCGGCGCTTTCTATCGAGGATAACACAACGCAGCTGACCGATGCTGCAAAAGATATTAAGACGGCGGAGATTACGCATTCTATCCGTGATACGGAAATAGACGGAACAAAGATTCAAACCGGTGATTATATGGGCATCGGCGACGGCCAGATGCTGGCTGCAGGTGCTGAACTCAAAGATGTTGTTGTGCGCTCTGTAAAGGCAATGATGGATGAGTGGTCAGAACTGATCACAATCTATTATGGCGCAGATGTGACGGAAGAAGATGCACAAGAAATCGCAGATCTTTTAGAGCCGGAACTGGAAGATGCAGATATTGAAGTGACCTACGGCGGACAGCCGGTCTATTACTATATCATTTCCGTGGAGTAGGTACAGCATGGAACTGACTGCACTTAAAGGAATCGGCAGTAAAACTGAAGAATATTTTGAGAAATTAGGAGTTCATACGCAGGAAGAACTATTAGAATTCTTTCCTCGCGATTATGAACTCTTTTTTCCGCCAGTAACAGTCGGAGAGATCGGATATAAGACCTTTGCTGCAGTACGCGGAGTCTTCACGCAAGACCTGTTCCAGCGGCGTGTAAAGAAGATGACGATCACGACCGCGCAGTTTAAGGATGAGGTTGGGAAAACGATCAAAGTGACCTGGTTTAATGCACCTTTTATGAAAGATGCCGTGCATCCGGGAGAACTTTATATCCTTCGGGGCAGAGTCAGCCGCAAATACGGCGTTTTGCAGCTTAATCAGCCAAAAGTATATACGCCGGAAGAGTATGCAAAAAAAATGAACAGCATGCAGCCGGTCTATCCGCTCACCAAAGGGCTTTCTTCCAATCTGATCGCTGGGGCTGTTCGCCAGGCAATGGATGGCGATGCCTTTGCAAAACTTGATAAAGAAGATCCAATTCCGGGTGAGATCCGCGTAAAATACGGACTTTGCAAGAAAAGTTATGCAGTCAGCAATTTGCATTTCCCGGAGACGAAAGAAGCCTATATGGCAGGTGCCGTCCGGATGTCGTTTGAAGAAATCTTTCTTTTTATCCTTTCTATGAAACGTAATGAAAGTGATAAAAAGACAGTATCCGAAGTAAAGATTAAAAGCTGTTCACAAACAGAGGAATTCCTTAAAAATCTGCCGTTTTCTTTAACAGAAGCGCAGCAAAGAGTCATCGGAGAGATTAATTCCGACATGATGTCAGGTTATGTTATGAACCGCCTGATTCAGGGGGATGTCGGCTCCGGAAAGACGATCGTTGCACTTGCTGCTTTAATGAATGCAGCATTTTCGGGATATCAGGGGGCCTTGATGGCGCCAACCGAAGTCTTAGCATCTCAGCATTATGAAAATATCACCAAGATGTTCAAGGAAAACGGCATTGAGCTAAATGTCGCGCTCCTTACGGGTTCGATGACGGCTCTCGAAAAAAGAGTGGTCTATGATGCATTAGAAAGTGGCCGAATTCATATCATTGTCGGAACCCATGCTTTGTTCCAGGAAAAAGCGAAATATCATAATTTAGGTCTCGTTGTGACGGATGAACAGCACCGCTTTGGTATTAAACAAAGAGAAGCTCTTGCGCTTAAAGCAGCAGAGGGCATTCAGCCGCATATGATCGTTATGAGTGCAACGCCAATCCCAAGGACACTTGCGCTGATCATCTACGGTAATATGGATGTTTCTGTTATTGACCAGCTTCCTGGAGGCAGAAAGCCGATCAAAAATGCGGTCGTTGATGATTCCTATAAAGAACAGGCTTATAAGTTTATCGAAAAGGAAGTTGCAAAAGGTCATCAGGTTTATATCATCTGTCCGTTAGTTGAGTTTTCAGAGGGCTTAGATGCCCAGAATGTAACGGATTATACGGAAATGCTGAAGGATGTGCTGGATGAACAGATCAGTGTTGGAATGCTGCACGGACAGATGTCAACGGCAAAGAAAAATGAAGTCATGCAGCGCTTTGCAGAAGGAAAGATACAAGTTCTTGTATCTACCACTGTCGTAGAAGTCGGCGTCGATGTTCCGAATGCAACAGTTATGATGGTGGAAGATGCCAACCGCTTTGGACTTGCCCAGCTGCATCAGCTAAGAGGACGCGTCGGAAGAGGCGGAAACCAGAGCTACTGCATCTTTGTCTGCAATAATCATTCAAAAGAAGCTATGGAGCGTCTTGAAATCCTAAAAACTTCAAACGATGGTTTTGAGATCGCTTCAAAAGACCTTGAACTAAGGGGTCCCGGAGAATTTACAGGAATCAGACAGAGCGGGGCACTTTCGTTTAAGAATTTCGATATTTACAGGGATGCGGATATTGCTCAGAAAGCAATCGAGGCAGTAAATGACTATCTGTCAGGAAAGATCCGTCTTACCAAAAGCGAAGAAGAACTCCTGCTTTCAAAAACCAGTCTTGAAGCAGGCTCTGTTCTGCTGTAAACACCCCTTTTTTGATAAATATTCTGTATACGTTTGACAGGAAAATGTATACGGAGTATGCTTTCTTCACTGATATTTCTTTCTATGGTTTGCCTTCCGCAAACAATTATTTCACACAAAAAGGAGTCACTATGTTTTGCAGTGTATACAGTGCAGCTATTTGTGGTGTCGAGCCGCAGATGGTTAGTGTTGAAATCGATATTTCGGGAGGACTTCCGTCCTTTAACATGGTCGGACTTCCATCCTCGGAAGTCCGGGAGGCAAAAGAAAGAGTCTTAAGAGCGATCGAAAATTCCGGATACGAAATTCCAGCAAGAAAAATAACAATCAACCTTTCTCCAGCCAATCTAAAGAAAACCGGATCCGGTTTTGACCTTCCGATCGCAGTTGCTTTTCTTTCTGCGATCGGTGTGATCGACCCGGAATCGATTGAGGGAATGATGCTGCTTGGAGAACTAAGCTTAGATGGCAGTATCCTTCCTGTGAACGGCATCCTTCCGGTTGCAGTTTTTGCTGCGGAGCAAAAGGTCAAAAAGCTTGTGATCCCGGAAGGTAATGCCTTTGAAGGGGCATATGTGCCGGGAATCGATATCTACAGCAGCCGGAGCCTGTCTTTGTTGGTCAGGAATCTGAAAGCAAAGAGTCTGCCTAAGATCGAAAAAGCAGACCTTCAAATGCTGCTGGAGCAGCAATACTTAGAAAGTGCCTTAGATTACCGGGATGTAAAAGGGCAGGAGGCTGCAAAAAGGGCCACAATGGTTGCTGCTGCAGGGTTTCATAATCTTTTATATGTCGGGCCTCCGGGTTCCGGGAAAAGCCTTATGGCGCAGCGGATTCCTTCTATAATAAATCAGCTTTCTCCAGCGGAATGCCTTGAGGTCTCAAAAATCTATTCTGCCGCCGGGCTTCTTAAAGATGAGAGCCTGATTACGCAGCGACCGTTTAGAGCTCCTCATCACAGCATTACTTCCGTCGCACTCATTGGTGGCACACAGTCGGCCAGATGCGGAGAGGTGAGCCTGGCGCATAAAGGCATTTTGTTTTTAGATGAAGCTGCAGAGTTTCGAAAAGATACGATCGAGACCTTAAGGCAGCCAATGGAAGATAAACAGATCGTCATAAACCGTGCTTCTTACAGAGCTGTCTTTCCAGCGGATTTTATGCTGGTAATGGCAATGAATCCCTGCAAATGCGGGTATTTTCCTGACAGGTCTATTTGTAATTGCACGGAACAGGAAGTGAAAAAATATTTTGGAAAAATCAAAGGTCCGGTCTTGGATCGTATTGATATTCATGTCGCGGTGGAGAAGGTGGCCATCGACGATCTAAAAGATAAAACCCGGACAATTAGTTCTGCAGAAATGAGGGAAAGTGTTCACTTTGCTCATGAGGTACAAAAAGAACGCTTCAAAGACGAGACAATCGACTTTAATTCCCAAATGACCAATGCGATGATCAAAAGATACTGCGAGCTTGAAACGGATGCTAGGGAGATCTTAAATCTGGCTTATGACAAATACCATTTATCCGCCCGTGGCTACTATAAGATCATCAAAGTTGCAAGAACGATCGCGGATATGGAGCAAAGCCGTCTGATCGAGCGAAAGCATATCTTAGAGGCAATCGGATATCGCAATTCACTGCTTGAAATGTAAAGGATAGGAGGAAGTATGAATCAGACAGAGTATTGGTTTTGGTTGTGTAATATACCAGGAATCTTTCAGGAGAGCTTAAAGAAACTGCTGAGGAGACATCCTTCTCCGGAAGAGATCTTTCAAACGGATGAAGAGCAGCTTTTAAAAGAAGGCTTGATCAGTGAAAAACAAAAAGAAGCGATGATACAAAGTAAAAGCTCGCTGGAAATATTAGGGGAACTTGAAAAACTGCAAAAGAAAGGGATTCAGTTCATTCATCAGGAAAGTAAAGACTTTCCTGAAAAACTAAAACAGATTCCGGATGCGCCGTATAGTCTTTATCTGATCGGTCATTTGCCGGATCCTAAGCTTTCTTCTGTCGGCATGGTCGGCGCGCGTGCATGTTCTGAATATGGAAAGAAAATGGCATTTCGCTATGCAGGTGTTTTAGCTGCAGGCGGAGTGCAGATCATCAGCGGTCTTGCTGCCGGAATCGATGCTGAAAGTGCAAAAGGTGCGCTATCGGGAGGCGGTAAAACCTTTGCTGTCCTTGGTAGCGGAGTTGATGTCATATATCCGGCGGAAAATATGGCTCTTTATTACGAGATTATCGCATCCGGCGGCGGGATCATTAGCGAATATCCGATCGGCACTCAGCCTCTTGCCTGGCAGTTTCCTCTCAGAAACCGACTGATCAGCGGCTTAAGTGACCGCTTACTTGTCATGGAGGCAAAGGAGCGGAGCGGGACATTGATCACAGTGCGCTATGCCTTAGAACAGGGAAGGGACATTTATGCGCTTCCAGGCAGAGTTACGGATAAGACAAGCCAGGGATGTAACCAGATGATTGCAGATGGAGCAGGGATTTTATTAAGTCCGGAATATCTCTTGGAAGAAATCTACCGGAAACCGGCTCCTGAAGTTCTTTCAAATAGAGAACCAAAAGCAAATGATGGGGAAGCGATAAACCAAGTTCCAGAAGCTTTCGGAAAGGAAGAATTTAAATTACATCAAAAAAGGACTATGCCTAAAAAAAATAAGACGCCAAAGAGGAGCAAAGCTCTGGATCTTACCAATTTGCGCAGTGATTTAAAAATAGTATATCAGCATATCGGAAAGCGTCCGATCTCGGTACAGTCGCTCCTCGAAAAAACCAAAGAAACGCCTGAAATGGTAGCATCTTCTATAGCAGAACTTGAACTGCTCGGATTGATCCGAGAGGTCTCAAAAAATCATTACGCAAAAATATTTTGAGTTGACATCGAATATAGTTTGGTGTTATTTACTATAAAAGTCGCTCACGGAAACAGGAAATGAACTCGGGAAAGAGTAGAAATTTCCAAGCGACATATTTAATAGAAAGAATAAGGAAAATATTTAATGGCAAAAAATCTTGTAATTGTAGAGTCTCCTGCAAAGGTAAAGACTGTTAAAAAGTATTTAGGAAAGAATTATGAAGTCGTAGCATCCAAAGGCCATGTACGTGATCTTCCAAAGAGTACTATGGGCATTGATGTAGAAAATGACTTTGAACCGAAATATATAACCATCCGTGGAAAGGGTGAGACGCTTTCTGAACTGAAACGACTTGCAAAGGATGCGAATAAAGTCTATCTCGCAACTGACCCGGACCGCGAAGGAGAGGCGATCAGCTGGCATTTATCCCAGGCATTAAATCTGGATGAAAAGAAACAGGCTCGTATCACTTTTAATGAGATCACAAAAACGGCAGTTGCAAATTCCCTGAAAAACTCCAGAGAGATCGATATGGATCTTGTGGATGCTCAGCAGGCAAGAAGAGCACTGGACCGTCTGGTAGGTTACGGAATCAGCCCGATCCTCTGGGAGAAGGTAAAACGTGGTCTTTCTGCAGGACGTGTGCAGTCTGTTGCACTCCGTATGGTATGTGAAAGAGATGCCCAGATCGATGCTTTCGTTCCGGAAGAGTACTGGAACTTAGAAGCTGATGTCCATATTCATGGCGAGAAAAAATCAATCCTTGCAAAGTTCTACGGAGATAAGAACGAAAAGATTGAAATTACAAATAAGGCGCAGCTTGATGAGATCCGTGCTAAAATTGACGGCCAGCAGATGACGATCGACAGCATCAAAAAGTCTGAGCGTATCAAAAAAGCACCACTTCCGTTCGTAACATCAACCTTGCAGCAGGAAGCATCTAAGGTCTTAAACTTTACAACACAGAAGACCATGCGTGTTGCACAGGCGCTTTATGAAGGCGGATATATCACTTACCTGCGTACCGACTCTGTACGTGTCTCGGATGAAGCCTTAAGCAGTGCAAAGACATATATTGAACAAAATTACGGTGTAGAATACGTAAGTCATACAAAGAGTGCTTCCAGTTCGAAAGGAAAAGTGCAGGATGCACACGAAGCGATCCGTCCGACTGATATCAGCGTGACACCGGATTCTCTCAAGACAAAACTCGACAGAGAGAGCATGCGTCTTTACCAGCTGATCTGGAAACGTTTTACTGCCAGCAGAATGACAAATGCGAAATACGATGTCACCGCGATCAACTTTGCAGTGAACGGTTATATCTTTAAAGCTACCGCTTCCAAGCAGACGTTTGATGGTTTCATGAAAGTCTATACGCCGGGAGACGACGAAAAAGAAGAGAAGAACAATGTTGTTTCTAATCTGACGATGGATGCAAAGATTGATGAAGTTAGCTATGACGGCACCCAGCATTTTACACAGCCACCGGCACACTTTACCGAGGCATCTCTTGTAAAAGCAATGGAAGAGATGGGAATCGGACGTCCGAGTACCTATTCTCCGACGATCACGACGATCCTTGCACGCCGTTATGTCAGAAAAGAAAAGAAAAACATCCTCGTTACCGAACTTGGAAAAGTTGTAAATGATATTATGGTGACGGCTTTCCCTGATATCGTTGATGCCCAGTTTACAGCAAATATCGAAGCAAAGCTTGACGGCATCGAAGAAGGAAACACCGAATGGAAAGAAGTCTTAAGAGAGTTTTATCCGGGACTGAAAGAATCCATCGATGCAGCAAGAAAGAAACTGGAAAAGATCAAGGTAAAGGATGAAGTGTCCGATGTTATCTGCGAAAAATGCGGACGCAACATGGTCTATAAATTCGGACCGCACGGAAAATTCCTTGCCTGCCCGGGCTTCCCGGAATGCAGAAACACCCAGTCGATCATCGAGAAAGCCGGTGTTAAGTGTCCGGAATGCGGCAAAGAACTGATCGTAAGAAAGACCAAAAAAGGACGCCGCTATTATGGCTGCGAAGGTTATCCGGAATGCACCTTTATGTCCTGGACCAAGCCTTCTGCAAATGAGAAAAAGAAATCCGATACTGTTCCTGAAGAAGAGATTTAACTAAGTAATGAGACGAACTACTAGAAATACGATTATCAGAATTATAATCATGGCTGTACTTTCTGCAGCCGTGATTTTGATTGCCTTAAAATTCCGCCCGAGCTGGGCAGAATCCACAGAGCAAAGAGGTGATAGAGAAATCCAGCAAGACTACGATCTTACGCTCTGGTATTATGATGAGTCTCTGACTCCTTATGTGGAGCAGCTTAGCCAGGACTATTTCCGTAAGGAAGGCCTGCGCATCGGCTGTGAACTCGTATCCGTTGTCTCATTCTTTGAGAATATGAATAAGTTAAATGTTGATGGGGATGGAGCGCCGGATCTGTATATTACAGATACAAGCCGTTTAGAGCAGGCATATTTAGGTTCTTTAGCAAAAGAAAATGCTTATCCGGATATTTATTCGCTCAAGAATTACTCTGTAAAAGCGTTAACTTCAGTCCGCTATGGCGGTAAGCAGGTTGGATATCCGCTTTGCTTTGATATGGAGTATTTTGCATATAACAAAGACTATCTTGACAGAGCTCCTCAAAGCTTTGAGAAAATTGCTGCTGACTCCGAAAGTTTCGTAAAACAAGAGGATTCACCTGTCGACATGGTAATCCTTTATGATATCAACGATCTTCTGTTCAATTATCATTTCATCGGCAGCGTGCTTAATCTGGGCGGAGATGCCGGAGATGATGACAGTTCGATTGAGATCAATAAAGAGCAGGGGATCAATGCCCTTACTGCTTACAAAGATTTTACAAGCAAAGTCAATATCAGCCGAAATACAACAACTTATGAACTCGCAGAGAACAGTTTTGTTTTCGGACGAAGCATGACCGCAATCTTAAAATGCAGTTCATTAGCTGCTTTAAACAGAGAACATACAAATTTCGAGATCGCAAAAATGCCGGCTGTAAATGATGCAATTGATTCTAAAGCGCTTTCGACAACCTGGTGTGTTTGTGTCAATCCAATGACTCAAAATACAAAGGATGCAGAAAAGCTTGCAAAATATATGACGTTTGATAATACAAACTCGATCTATGACCTGACCGGATTTATGAGCTGCAAACGTATGGACTATACAGGAGCAGGCTATAACGAGGTTTATGTCCTTTATGATGATACGACCTCGCTTCCGAAGTTCATTGAGACGGAAGAAATCTGGAAAGATATTAAACTGATGTTCCAAAATGTGAATGACGGGACAGAGCCGCAAGATGCCTTTAATAACTTAGAGACCTCTGTTTATCTTCAGCTTGCGACCCGTACCGGACAGGAACGTCAATGATTCTTTAAAACTTTCATAACTGAAATGTTACAAAAGTATTGCGAACTTTGTAAAACTTTTGTAAAATACTGTGGTCAGAGGTTCTTTTTCTGAATTGCATTTCAGGAGGAGAACATGAGTAATAAAAACAAAAACTATATCAAGGTTTTGCTTGTTGTTTTGGTATTTGTTGTTGCAGGCGTTATCTTCAGCTGCAGCATTCGCCAGAAAACCAAAAATGCGGATGAGACGACTGTCCAGGTTGAGGAACAGTCTGAAACAGAAAGCGAAGAAACAACTGAAACAAGCGCAGAAATGATCTGCGTACATGTATGCGGAAGCGTGAATGCTCCGGGCATCTATTATCTTTCGAAAGGTGCAAGGATCCATGAGGCTGTGGATATGGCCGGTGGAATGACGGAAGATGCAGATCTTCAATATGTCAATCTCGCACAGGAAGCAAGGGATGGAGAGCAGATCTATATTCCGAATCAAACGGAAGTGGAAGAAGGAAAGGTTCCGGATGCTAATGCAGGCAGCGTAGAGGATGGGCTTGTAAACATTAATACAGCTGATCTGAATGAGCTTAAAACCTTACCGGGAATCGGAGATATTAAGGCGGAAGCGATCATTTCCTATCGGGAAAGTGCAGGAGAGTTTGCATCGATCGAGGAGATCATGAACGTTGCCGGTATCAAAGAAAGTTCCTACGAAAAAATCAAAGAGCATATAAAGGTGTAATTCATGAGTAAAGTATTAGTTGTTGATGATGAAAAACTGATCGTAAAAGGAATAAAATTTTCTCTTGAGCAGGATGGCATGGATGTCGAGTGTGCATATGACGGCGAAGAGGCTCTGGCTATGGCACAGAAATGCGAATATGATGTCGTATTACTTGATATCATGCTCCCTAAAATGGACGGCTTTGAAGTCTGCAAAGCAATCCGTGAGTTTTCTAATATGCCGATCATCATGCTGACTGCAAAAGGCGGAGATATGGATAAGATCTTAGGCCTTGAATACGGAGCAGACGACTATATCACAAAACCGTTTAATATCCTTGAGGTAAAAGCAAGAATTCGCGCGATGTTCAGAAGAAGCAAACGCATGACAAAAGAGACTTCAGGGGAAATCGCACGCGGTGGTCTGCGCATGGATTTAGATTCCAGAAGAGTCTTCATTGAAGACCGTGAGGTAAATCTGACAGCAAAGGAATTTGACCTTTTAGAGCTTTTAGTAAACAACCCGAACAAGGTATACAGCAGAGAGCAGCTCTTAAGCCTTGTATGGGGATATGAATATCCGGGTGATGTCCGTACCGTTGATGTACATGTAAGAAGACTTCGTGAGAAGATCGAGGACAATCCGAAGGATCCGAAATATGTAAATACAAAATGGGGAGTTGGCTATTATTTTAAAGCGCAGTAAAGACTTTTTCGGAAGTCTGAGGTTCAGAATACTGAGTTTCGTAATTGTGGCTGGAATTATCCCCCTGATCATCATTTCTACAGTTGGCATGGCTGTTACTGAAAATACGATCATTGAAACGAGGACAAAAAACATCAGTGCACAGTTCTCCATGCTCAGCAATCTGTTTTACTCAAACAGTAATGGCGATATTGATATCGATACCTATTATGACACACTGGCAGATGACATTGCTGGTGTGTTTTTAAGCCGCGTTCAGCTCATTAACCGTGACTTTACGATCATTTCCGATACATATCAGATCAATAGAGGAAAGCTTTGTATCTCCGCAGAAGTCAATCAGTGCTTTAATGGCGTCAATCAGGCTTACACAGATAAGAAGAACCAGTGTATCGTACTGACACAGGCGATCAAAGATCCGCAGACGGGAAATATCACCCATGTTATGTTTGCGACTTCTTCGATTGCGGATATCTATACGGCAATGCACACGATCCGTCTTGTGCTGATCACCATCATCATTATTCTTGTGATCGCGTTGATTGCACTTGCAATCTATTCTGCGTACCAGCTGGCAAGGCCCTTCCGGAATATTGAAGAGACGATCGAGCATATTGGTGATGGCGGAATGGCCCAGAATATTTCAATTGAAGGAGCCAGCGAGCTGCAGGCAATTTCAGGATCGTTTAATACGATGTTAAAGCGAATCAACCAGCTTGAAACTTCCCGTCAGGAATTTGTATCTAACGTATCCCACGAGCTGAAGACTCCAATGACTTCTATGAAGGTTCTCGCAGAATCTCTCCTTGGACAAGAGGGCGTTCCGGAAGAGCTTTATCAGGAGTTCTTAGGGGATATTGTAAATGAGTTAGACCGTGAAAATAATATCATCACGGACCTTTTAACTCTTGTAAAAATGGATAGCAGCGGCATGGAGATGAACATCAGCCAGGTAAATATCAATGAGCTGATCGAAGCTCAGCTTAAGCTTGTAAGACCGCTTGCCAAAGAAAAGAATATCGAACTTGTTATGGAAAGCTTCAGCCCGGTTGTTGCAGAAGTAGATGAAACAAAGTTTTCTATGTGTATTTCCAACCTGGTTGTTAATGCGATCAAATATAATAACGTGGATGGCTGGGTACATGTATCCTTAAATGCGGATAAAACCTATTTCTATGTCAAGGTACAGGATAATGGTTTTGGAATTCCGGAAGAGGCACAGGAACATATCTTTGACCGTTTCTACCGCGTGGATAAGGCAAGAGACCGTGCAACTGGCGGCAGTGGTTTAGGTCTTGCGATCACTAAGACGATCGTTATGGCACATAACGGAACAATCAAGGTATTCAGCCAGGTTGATAAAGGAACAACTTTCACAATGCAGATCCCGCTTACCTATCTGGATAAGCAGAAGAACTGATATAGATTAATTTTATGAAGAAAACATATAAGAATCTCAAAAGAATATTGAGCCTTTTCTTAATTCTGATCTGCGTGACGATTTGCGCATCATGCGGAAAGAGTACGGACCCGGCTTTAGACCCTGATACCTTCATGGTCTATTATACCAATCAGGCAGCAGATGATATCCAGTTTAAAGAGGAAAGAATAGAGAATGCGGAAAACATGGAGCAGGTTGAACTTATTCAGCAGCTTCTTGATATGATGTTTACGCAGAACGAAGAAGATACCAAGTACTATACGGTAAAACCGGATACGGTTGAACTTGAAGGACTTATTGTAAAAGATGGCCTGGTAACATTAGACTTTAACAGCGCTTATCTTAGGATGACGAACGTAAGAGAAATCATCTTCCGTGCATCTGTTGTTTTAACACTGATTCAGGTTCCAAATGTCACAGGCGTTGCCTTTACGGTAGATTCTGCACCGATCACAAATTCCAATGGTGATAATATCGGAACCATGACGGCAGATACCTTTGTAAACGTATTGCTGACGGAAGAAGGTATGCTCAAACAGGAGACGAATCTGACGATCTACTTTGCGGATGAAGACGGAGAAAAACTGGTTCCGGTCGAATATCGTTTTACGATCGATAATACGAACTCTTCGATGGAAGAGGATATCCTTTCAAGGCTTATGGAAGGACCGGCGAAAGGGGAAGCAGGAAGAACGATCGCTCCGGGACTTACACTGATCAGCGTGGTTACGACCGATCATATCTGCTATGTCAACTTCGGCAAAGAATTCTTAAATCAGGAACAGCCGGTCAGCGATGAACTGATGATCTATTCCATCGTAAACTCGCTTTGCCAGCTGACCTATGTACACTCTGTCTACTTTATGGTTGACGGGGCAACGGATGTTGTTTTGCACGGATCGATGGACCTTAGTTCTCCGATCGTAAGGGACAGCTCCTATATCATTCAGTAAATACTGATTCTTTTTTCAGAACCATTTGGTTCTTTTCATGCACTGTAATTTTGATACGAATTGAGACGACCGCTGTTTACAGGAGCGCTTCTTTTTGCGCTTTTAATTTGGTTTTTATACAGCATCTGTCATGTGGCATTCTTTCTGGAAAAAGTAAAATCAGGAGAGAATGTTTTGCTTGAAGCGGAAGTATTAAAAACGGAAGAAAAGAACAGCAGTTTTTATATTTACTTAAAAAATGTCACTTGTAAGAGCGAAGCAAAGACTTTCAAATATCATGTGATCATTCTGACCGCTAAGAAAGAGGCAAAACTAAAGGAAGGAGCTTTAGACGAAAACAGGGCAGAGGATGCGATAAAAGACCTATGGCCCGGCAACCGGATCCTGGCGGAGGCTTCCTGTGCGGGCTTTTTAAAGGCGCGAAATAAGGGGAATTATGACGAGGAAGCGTATTATCATTCACTGGGCATAGAAGAAAAGTTTCAGCTTTCCGGCTCTCTTACTCGAACTAGCCAAAAGATACGTCCGCTGCGATGCCTGCTTCTTTTACTGAAAGAGAAGCTTCAGGAATCCATTTTCTCTTTAACTTCAAAAAACGAAAAGCCATCTATTGCAGAAAATCATGCCGGTATTTTTATGGCAATCCTGACGGGAGATCGTAGTTCTTTGGATACAGACACAAAGGACTTGTACCGAAAAAGCGGCATTGCTCATATTCTGGCAATCTCAGGACTCCACATCTCGTTTATTGGAATGTCATTGTTTTCTTTCCTAAGAAAGCGGATGCGCTTTCTATTTGCGGCATTGCTCTCGGGGAGCATTATGATCTTCTTTTGCATTATGAGCGGGGAGAGCGCTTCTGCAGTTCGCGCAACTGTTATGTTTTTAGTCAGGCTTCTTGCCCTGAAGTTCGGAAAGCGGTTTGATCTCCTATCTGCTCTTGGATTGTCAGGGATTTTTCTTTTACTATCAAATCCACTGTACCTTTTTAACAGTGGCTTTCAACTATCTTTTGGGGCAATTTTAGGAATCGGCCTGTTAGCTCCTGCCATATCAAAGCTTTGCTTAGAAGCGAAACAATTTTTTATTGGCCGTAGAAAGGGCAATGCTCAGTTTGTAATTGAAGCAGATCAAAGAAGCAGCATGATCAAAGAGAGCGCAGAAAAGCTGGCAGCAGCTTTGATCAGCAGTCTTTCGATTACTTTGATCACGTTTCCTGCCATTATAAACAGCTACTATGAGATCCCGGTCTTGTCTGTACTTTTAAATCTTTTTGTGATTCCCCTTATGGGCTATGTTTTAGGAAGCGGAGTGTTCGGAACACTGCTTGGGCTAATCAGTATGTTTTTAGGGAGAATGCTGATCGGTGCAGGCGTTTATCTGATCTCTTTTATTGAATTCTTATGCGCACTGATGGATAAGCTTCCGTTCAGTATTGTGATCACTGGGCACATGAGCTGTTTAAAGGTATTCTTTTATTATCTTGGCATCCTTACATTGATTGTTCTTTCAAAACTAAGCGGGAAACATCAAAGGAACCCCAGACAAAAAACGAAGCCACAGCCTAAACGCATAAACTTTCTAAAATTAGCAGGACTTTTCGGGTTTCTGATTATTATATTTTTGCTTTTGTTTCATCATCCTGTGCAGCAGGATCTTCAGTTCACTTTCTTTGATGTGGACCAGGGTGATGGTATTTTGATCGAATCTCCTTCCGGAAAGGTCTTTATGATCGATGGCGGTTCCTCTTCGGTTTCAGCTCTTTACCGCTACAGGCTGGAAAGCGCGTTAAAGTATAAAGGCATCCGCAAAATTGATTATGCACTCATAAGTCATACGGATACCGATCATATTTCGGCGGTTTTAGAGATGTTAGATGAAAGCGGGGCAGGAAGTATCGAAATTGCTCATCTGGCACTTCCATTTATTCCTGATAATACCCATTATGAAGAACTTATGGCAGCTGCGAAAGAACAGGAAATACCTGTACTTACGTTAAAGAAGGGAGTTTCTTTGACCGACGGAGAGCTTGTCTTTACCTGTTTGTACCCGGAAAGTGGTTACCACGCTTCAGATGTTAATAACTATTCGGCGGTCATGAGTCTTCGTTATGGAGAATTT
>CAMODY010000028.1 GCA_946611595.1 uncultured Clostridia bacterium
GAAGTCGATGAAGGAACGGTATCCGATAGTTCTATGATCGATGTGCCGCAGGAAAATGTATCCCAGGACGTTGAGATTCAGGACGTTGTCGGCGGTTCCTTTAAAGGAAAGCTGATGATCATCCACGACCCTTCCCGTGTCTTCCTCGGAACAGTTGAAAGTTTCGGTGAATTCCAGGGTGATGTTGTCCAGGGTATCGCGGCAAGATATGATGGCGTTATCGGCGGCGTAAACGGCGGCGACTTTGTAGATATGGGAAGTTATTCTTATACTGCTCAGCCACTCGGATGCATTATTTCCAACGGCGAAGTCGTTTATGAAGATTCCGGCTATGATACTCCATACCATATCTCCGGTTTCACAAAAGATAATAAATTCATCATGGGAAATATCACCTTAAATGAGGCCTTGGAAATGGGTGTCCGTGATGCCGTATATACGGTTCATGAAACAGGTCCTTTCCTTGTCATGAACGGCGAGGCAATGATCAATGAAGTTCCGGATTCTGCAACATACGGCGGTGGTAAAAACCCGCGTACTGCGATTGGTCAGAGAGCTGACGGTGCGGTATTAATGCTGGTTGTTGACGGACGTCAGGCAGACTCCCTCGGTGCAACTTTCAAGGATCTTGCTTATGCTATGCTTGAGTACGGTGCAGTCAATGCCTGCGCAATGGACGGCGGTACTTCTTCCCAGATGGTTTACCAGGGTGAAGTCATCAACCATCCATACTCCCCTACCGGCCCTCGTAAATGCCCAGATGCATGGTTGGTAAAATAATTATTAGAAGATAAATCAATATAAGAACAATTTTAAACAAGGATAAACAATGGATAGAGAAAACGATATTTTTGATAACCCTTCAAAGGTTCAGAATATGAATTTTTTATTTGATGATGAGGCCGAAGCTGCGTCTACAAGTATTGACGAAACGCAGACTTTCCCTGCTGCAAGAAGAACGCGTCAGACTGCATCTAACGGTTCTTCCGTTCAGCGTGGCCGCAGGGTCGAATCATCCGGCACATCACAAAGACAGCGCGCTGCACAAAGCCCAGCTCGCAAAGAACAGGCAGGACAGCAAAGCCGCTCTGCAGCAGCAAGAAGCACGCAGGGATCTTCTCAGGCAAGAGCTTCCCGTCCGTCTTCTGCTACGCGTACAAATGCCAGCAATGAGCCAAAGGTTCAAAGCGTTCAGCCTAATGATGACGATTTATTTGCAACGGATGAGATCTTTGGAAATATCCGTAAAGCTGATCCAGTAAATGCGGATAATGCACGTGCTCCGAAGAGTGTTTCAGCCCGCTCCAATAACAGAACAAGCGCAAAAACGCCTTCTAAAGCACAGCCTCGTCAGGTTCGCTCTGATAATACACAGAAACCACGCAAGGCACAGCCAAGACAGGCAGAGCCTCGTAAGGCACAGCCGAGAAACACCCATGATCGTCAGCTTCGCTCTGCAACGATCCGTGAAAACGGAACGACACGTACGCAAAGAGCTGCGAATGCAGGCCGTGTAAACCGCCCTGCTCCGCAGAGAACTTCCGGCCGTGGCGGAAGAGGCGGAAAGAAAGGAACCAGCTTTAAGAAATTCCTGCTGATCTATTCTGCTGCTCTGCTCGCGATCTTGATCATCGGCATGATCATCTTTGCATCCTTCTTAGGAAAACTTGAAAAGAGTCAGCCGTCCCGTATTGCAGAAACTGTTGCGGAAAACCTGACTGCATCAAAGGCATCCTCTTATCTTAAGGATAACAGTGAATATATCAACTGCTTTGGTGAGCCGGATGACCTGATTGCACAGTTTGCTACCGGAGTCGAGGGAGTTGAATCTCTTTCCTATATCGAGAACAGCGATTACCGTGCAGACGCTCCGTCTTATAACATCACGGCAGATGGCAAAACTGTAGCAAAACTGACACTTGCACAGGACGGAAAAGGTTCCTTTGGTCTTTCCAAGTGGAAAATCGCTTCCCTGGATATCGCAGACTATATGGATACGGCTTCCTATGAGTTTTTAGCACCTGTTGGAACTACGATCACCATCGACGGCGTAGAACTGGATGATAAATACTTAACCGGTGAAGAAAGCATTCCGCAGACTTTAGAAGGCGCTTCAAAATATGTAACGATCCCGTCCTATATCACATACAAGGTTGCAGGTATTGCAGGAACTCCGGAAATCAAAGCAAAGGATCCGAATGGAACAGATCTTACCGTAACTGCAGCCGGAACCAAATATGTCGTTGGTTCTGCAACAGATCAGGCATTTATTGATTCTGTGAAACCATTAGTTGAACATGCTCTTGAAGCATGGGGCAAGCACTTCATCAACATGGGCGGCAACTTAAGCGCTTACATGCTCGAAGGCAGTGACTGGTACTCCTACATCTTCGGTGGCCCGAATATGGATCCGATCTACACAGCGTTCTATGAGTATGAGAGTATCGCAAACTACTCCTTCACAGAAAAGAACATTGACAACTTTATCCGCTACACGAATGACTGCTTCACCGTTGATGTCAGCTACAAGATGCAGGTCGACTTTAACACCGACCGCATGAGCGATAACAACCAGAAGCTCGATGCGACCTGGGTCTTCATTACCCAGAACGGCGGACAGGATTGGTACCTGATCGACTGCATCTATAAATAAAGACAGCTGATCTGAATCTAAAGAAACTTAAAATCCCGGCTTTGTAGCCGGGATTTTTGAATTCCTGAGTTCTGTAATTCTTTAATTTGAGATAATAGATTTAATCCTGCTTCTGCGATTTGATCAATTCCAGTTTTTCAGTACGCGTCAGCTTCTTGATGACAGCCTCACGCTTTAAGGCTTCGCTTTTCGAATCAAGAGCTTCATAGTACACGAGCGTAACCGGGCGCCTTGCCTTGGTGTACTTTGCCCCGGTTCCGGCATTATGGGATGCTACCCTCTTTTCGACGTCCGTCGTCCATCCGGTATATAGGCTTCCGTCATGGCACTGAACGATATATACATAATTTTCCACTATTTGAAATGCCTCTCTCTGGAATTCAGACGGGCGATGGCTCTTGCAAGCGCGCCTTCTGCAGAACGATGTTCAATAATACCCTTACTTTGAAGGATTTCTTCCTTCGCCATAGCCTCGGCCTTACGTGCGCGGACCTCATCAATTTCATGAGGAAGCTCTGCAGAATCAACGAGGATCGTAACATTGCCGTTTTCAATTTTGATAAGACCATTTGTCACAACAACATCAACAACTCCATCGACGCGGTTCTTGATGTCCTTTGGATCCATCTCTTTTTTATCCGGAAGGTACTTTTCAAAATCCTTGATCTTCATATGAACCTCACCCGGTACGATAGCTCCCATCATATTCGTATGGTCTGCTAAAATTCCGAGCATACCATCAGAAAGAGGGACGATCAGTGATTCACACGCGCCCTCATAAAAATTTCGATCTGCAGCTAGAAATTTTAACTGAAACTCTTTCATTACTGTTCTTTATATAACGACTCCGCCTTTGTTTTGACATCGTCGATTGTTCCGACATTATAGAATGCGATTTCCGGATACTCATCCATCTCACCTTCAATGATGGCTTTGAAGCCTCGGACGGTCTCTTCAAGCGGCACATAAACGCCCGGCAGTCCGGAGAACTTCTCTGCAACATGGAACGGCTGCGCTAAGAAACGCTGGATCTTACGTGCGCGGTTTACGATGAGTTTATCTGCTTCTCCAAGTTCATCAAGACCTAAGATAGCGATAATATCCTGAAGCTCTGCATATTTTTGCAGGATCTCCTGAACGGTTCTTGCCGTATTATAGTGGTCTTCTCCTACGATGCTTGCTTCTAAGATACGGGAAGTCGAACCAAGCGGATCAACCGCCGGATAAATACCCTGCTCAGCGATTTTTCTGGAAAGAACGGTAGTAGCATCTAAGTGTGAGAAAGTTGTGGCTGTTGCCGGGTCTGTTAAGTCGTCCGCAGGCACATATACCGCCTGAACGGAAGTAATGGAACCGTTCTTTGTAGATGTAATACGCTCCTGCAAAGCGCCGATCTCGGCAGCCAGAGTCGGCTGATAACCAACTGCGGAAGGCATACGTCCAAGTAAGGTGGAAACCTCACTTCCGGCCTGCACAAAACGGAAAATATTATCAATAAATAACAAGATGTCTTTATTCTGTTCGTCACGGAAATACTCAGCCATGGTAAGACCTGTAAGACCGACACGCATACGCACACCAGGTGCCTCATTCATCTGTCCGAAAACAAGCGCTGTCTTATCTAAGATGCCGCTGGCTTTCATCTCATTCCACAGGTCGTTACCTTCTCTGCTTCGCTCACCAACACCAGTAAATACCGAGTATCCGCCGTGTTCCATCGCAATATTGTGGATCAGTTCCTGGATCAGGACCGTCTTTCCAACACCGGCGCCGCCAAAGAGTCCGACCTTACCACCTTTCGAATACGGCTCTAAAAGGTCGATAACTTTGATACCGGTCTCTAAGATCTCAACAGAAGGCATCTGTTCTTCAAAGGAAGGCGCTTTGCGGTGGATCTCCCAGTGTTCTTCTTCCGAAGGAACTTGTTCTCCCCCATCGATCGTCTCACCAAGTACGTTGAATAAACGGCCTAAAGTGCATTCTCCAACCGGAACCTTAATGGCAGCCCCCGTTGTTTCAACTTCCATGCCACGGGCAAGGCCTTCACCGCCTGATAACAGGATGCAGCGTACTCTGCCGCCGCCGACATGCTGGGCAACTTCCATCACGCGGACCTTATCGTCCACTTTGACAGTTAAAGCTTCTTTTATTTTCGGAATATGAAGATCATCAAATGCAACATCCACTACGGATCCTGACACTTCTATAATTCTTCCTAACATCTTAATTACCTCTGTTTCGATTTTTACGCAGCGCCCTCGCACCGGAGGAAACCTCGGTGATCTCCTGGGTGATCGCGCTCTGGCGTGCGTGGTTATAGTCAAGGCGCAGTTTATCAAGCATTTCTTTCGCATTGCGGTTTGCATTATCCATCGCCATCATGCGGGCATTCTGCTCACTGCAAAAGCTGTCGATCAAAGCCGAATAAACATAGCCGATCACATAATTCTGAATAATATTATCAAGCACTTCCTCAACCGAAGGTACAAACTCGAATAAAGACTCGGAGTTGCCCGGAATCTCTTCAAAGATTGCACGGTGGAAAGGAAGGATACGTTTGCATACAGCGGTCGGATTTAAGCCATTTCCAAAATCCGTGTAGATCAGATAGATTTTGCTAAGTTCACCTTTGATATAAAGGTCTACCAAATGATCGCAGATATATCTTGCACGGTCCATGTCCGGATTCTGTGCCGAATACAGGAAGCTCTTTTCGATCTGATAGCCATGAGATGCGAAGTAGGCTCTTCCATACTCCCCGACAACAAAAAGCGCATTATCATCATGCTCTTTCAGGCGCTTTTCCGCATCACGGATCACGCGCATATTGTATTCGCCTGCAAGGCCTTTATCTGCCGTAATAACAAGATATCCGTATTTTCCGGGAAGATCGGTATCATCTTCCTCTTCCACACCTTCCGGAAGGAAAAAGATGCTCTCATAGGTCTCAAGGTTTGCAAACATCATCGCGATGTCACCTTTTAACTCATCAAAATAAGGCATCGTATTGTCCAGCTTTTCACGGGCTTTACGAAGCTTCGTAGACGCGATCAGATACATTGCACTCGTGATCTTCTGCGTCTCCTGAATACCCTCTATTTTGTTTTTGATTTCCTTCATTCCGGCCATCTGCTAGATGAACGCTCCTTATTTTTCCGTCGGTTTATATTTATTTGCAAGTTTGCTTGCAAAGTCGATGATCACTTCTTTATTTTCGTCGCTTAAAAGACCGGTATCATCGATCTCAGCGCAAATCTCAGCATGAGCATCTTCAAAAGCGGTGTTCAGCTCAGCTGTAAACTTATTGATGTCTACAGCTGGAATGCCCTGCATGCAATGCGCAATGGCACTTACCAGCATAACGACTTGCTGGTGCTGGGAATACGGCTTATACTGCGGCTGACGCAGCATACGCATCAGACCCATGCCGTACTCAAGCTGATTCTTTGTCGCATCATCCAAGTCACTTGAGAACTTCGTAAAGACTTCCATCTCCCTATACTGGGCAAGATCCAGACGTAAAGAGCCTGTTGCTTTCTTTACTGCCTTTGTCTGTGCATCGCCGCCGACACGGGATACGGAAAGTCCGACATTAACAGCCGGTCTCTGTCCTGAGAAGAAAAGATTTTCTTCCAGGTAGATCTGTCCGTCTGTAATGGAAATGATGTTTGTCGGGATATAAGCAGAAACATCTCCATCCTGCGTTTCAACGATCGGAAGTGCTGTAATACTTCCGCCGCCTTTTTCCTCACTTAAACGGGCACTGCGCTCTAATAAACGTGAATGCAGATAGAAGATATCTCCAGGATAAGCCTCACGTCCTGGCGGGTGCTCAAGAAGAAGTGAAATTGCACGGTATGCAACTGCATGCTTGGAAAGATCATCATAAACGATCAGGACATCATTTCCCTTATCCATGAAATACTCAGCCAAAGCACAGCCTGCATAAGGCGCAATATACTGGAGCGGATCCGAGTCGCTCGCATTTGCAGCAACTACTACGGAATATTCCAGTGCACCATGTTTTCTAAGCGTTTCTGTCAGCTGCACAACGCTGCCGGTCTTCTGACCGATTGCAACATAAATGCAGATACAATTTTTACCTTTCTGGTTGATGATCGTATCAAGCGCAATTGCCGTTTTACCTGTCTGACGGTCACCAATGATCAGCTCTCTCTGTCCACGTCCGATTGGGAACATAGAATCAATAACAAGAAGGCCCGTGTTCATCGGCTGATTTACAGGCTGCCTGTCAATGATGCCAGGCGCCGGATGCTCGATCGGGTTATAATCCGTCGCTTCAATCGGTCCGAGTCCATCGATCGGTACACCTAAAGAGTCAACAACACGGCCTAAGAAAGCATCGCCTACCGGCATGCTTGCTGTTTTACCGGAACGCTTAACACTGGTTCCTGCAGAAATGTCGTTATCAGCATCAAAAATAATGCAGCCAACCGTATCCTCTTTTAAGTTCTGCACCATGCCGCGAACACCAGATTCAAAGATCAGGATTTCGCCATATGCCGCATTTTCAAGACCATCGATTTCAGCGATACCATCACCAACTGTCAGAACCGTACCAACTTCTTCCGGAAGCGCTGCAAGCTCCCAGTCTTCTAAAGCCTCTTTCAGCAGCGGGATCGTATCTCTGCCACGGTACTTTCTGGCAGCAAACGCATCTACAAACTGTCTGAAGACGCCGCCACGGCTCCAATCGTAAACTTCAGCTCCGACACGAAGCTGAAATCCCTCTTTAATGGAAGTATCCTCGATCCACTCAAAAGGAACTTCCTGTTCATATTTATTCTTTAAAAACTGCTTGAATCTGCTTTCCTGCTCCGCAGAAGGCGGAACATCGGAATACAGAACAGCACGAATCTCATCTGTCATTTTGCTTCATCCTCTACCATATTCAGGAACGAATCGAACGCATCGGAAGTGGTGCCGAAAAGAGCTTTCTCGGCTGCTTCTTTTGCCATTTCCGTGATCGTATCTCCGGCCTCGCCGACAATGCGGTCACGCTCGGACTCTGCCTGGCGCTTTGCTTTGGAAATAATATCCGCAGCTTCTTCCTGCGCTTTCTGCTCGATTCCTTTTGCCCGCGTTTCAGCCGCAGTAATAGCAGCCTGTTTCTTTTCCGCGATCTCGGCATCTGCTTTTGCAAGCTGCTGTTCATACTGAGCTTTCAGCTCTTCAGCCTCTTGCTTATTCTGATTTGCCTGATCGTCCATTTCCTGATAAGCGGCTTTACGCTTATCCATAAAATTGCGGACCGGTTTGTAAAGCAGAAAATACAGGATGGCAAACAGGATCACAAAATTCATGAGATGCAGCAAAATTTGCTGCCAATCTAAATTCAGTGGAACTCCAGTCATTTCCAGCTACCGCCTTTACAAAACGAATATAATCAGGATCGCAACAACCAATGCATAAATGATTGCCGTCTCTATAAATACCAGACCAAGCATGAGCGAGGTTCGGATGTTTCCGGCAGCTTCCGGCTGTCTGGAAATACCTTCTGCAGATTTGGAAATGGAAATACCCATACCAATTGCACCGCCGAGTGCTGCAAGACCGATGGCGATACCAGCTGCGATTGCTTTGCTTCCGATTGCATTGTCGGAAGAAGTTTCAGTCGTAGCGGTCTGCTCTGCAACAACCTGAGTCGTTTCAGAACCGGTATCTGCCTTGGAAGTTACTGCGAGTACAGCCATGGTTGCACCGAGCAGTAAGATCACGAGACCTAAGATTGCAATCAGTTTTTTGCTTCTAAGTACCATTTAATTATCCTCCTAAGCTTTTCGCTTATTGTTTATATATTTGTCCGAACCTTTACAGTTCGGTGATTAACAAATGAATTCAGTGTTTTTAGCAGCCTGACTATATAACAGATCTTACGCTACTTTCGCTTTTTTCTGTTTCTTAGCTTTCTTCTCTTTCGGAACCTTGACCGTCTGCTCTGTTACTTCACCAAAGTAGGTTGATACCAGAGTGGTAAGGACGTAAGCCTGGATCAGAGCATGCAGTAAAGTGAACAGGACACCAACGATAACAGGAACGCCGTAGCTCATGACGGTTGCATGATAAACAAGTTCCGTAACAAGTGCGCCTGAAAGCATAGCTCCGAAAAGACGGAAACTCATGGAGATTGGAAGTGAGAACTCTTTTAATGTTTTGCCCAATCCCTTGATGCCGTTCTTTGCAATACCGCCGCCCATGATGACCAGATAGGACAGGCAGCCCATGCAGACCGCTCCGTTAATATCGGAAAGCGGTGCCGGAAGTGCAACCGATACGCCGGCAGTCGTCATAACCTGAATACCAAAGAGCTCAAAGATCGTGCTGATACAGATATAAGCGCCCGCTGCAAAGATATAGGCGCTCACGAACTTATAGGCATGAGGCGAATTGCCCTTGCCCATGTTGCTGAACAGATCAACCATCTGCTCTAAGAACATTTGGAATTTACCTGGAATCTTTTTAAATTTTGGAATGACGAATATTCTGACGATCAGACAGAATACAAGAAAAATAATTGTAACGCAAAATGCCGAGATAAGACCTGGATTTACGTCAATCAATCCAAAGAGATTAACCTTAAAAGTCTCATGCAAAACAGCGTCACGCATGACGACCTGGATCTCTTCACTATGACCGTTTTTGACCAGTCCCGTAATAACGCTACCTGCAAGTAATATAATAAATGCCACACCGAATATAATTCCGGCTCTGATCTTCTGTTTCTTATTCATAATTAAGTATGATACACCTTTTTTTGACAAAAGCAACCAATACTTTTAGAAGTTCTTCTTATTTATATTAGAAATAATTCATAGTGATATAGATAATTCTAAATATTGATGTAAGCATTTTGGAACATGAATGAAAAAGAATGCACAGAAATATGCTCTGAATCCAATAAAAAAGGTTATCAAAGTTGATAACCTTTTCTGACTTTTTCAAACTATGAAAGTAGTTTGTTATTTTATATTTCTCGCTTATTCAGCCGGTTTCAGTTTTGCCTGAACCATATCAAAGATCGCATCTGCCTTTTTGCCATATTCAACAAGCATCTGCTCTGTCTTTGTATTAAGTTCATTAGCCTTGTCTCTGTTTTCCATACCTTTGGTATTGATGAAAATATTAAGACTTGCAGCAAAGAGCGCCGATTTTACTGTGACAGCGCCGCAGCCAGCATCAGAAACTGCTAATGCAGAACCTTTTTCTGCGAACTCTTCGATGATATCGATCGCTTCGCAGCAGTGTTCCATGATCTCCATCGGAACTTTGCATGCTTCTACGCTGCACTCTTCCAGAACAAGTTTCTTATGCGCCTTTTCCTCGTCTGTGTTTGCCGGAAGGCCATATGCTTTGGAAAGCGGTTCAAAACCTGCTGCATCCTCATCGATCAGCTGAAGAAATCTTGTCTGGAGCGCATCAGATTTTGCTTTAAGTTCAATAATGCGATCCTCTACTTCAGCATATTTTTTCTTGCCGACTGTAAGAGACCCAACCATGTTTCCGAGAGCTGTTCCAACAGCTGCACATAAAGCAGCAGCCCCACCGCCGCCCGGTACCGGCTCTTTAGAAGCTAAAACCTGTACGAATTCAGGTAATGTTTTTTGACTGATCATAACAATCACTCCTTTAATAATTGTTTTAACACTTATGGTGTAGATCTAACACTAATATAAAAATTTAAGGTGGCAGGCTCTGATGAGCCATGCCACCTTTTGAAGTCGTAATGACTCAGAATTAGATTTCGCGAAACGATCTGAAATTAGAACAGACCGGAAATCTTTCCTGTGTTGTCAACGTCGATCTTCTCAGCTGCCGGTACTTTCGGAAGTCCAGGCATCTTCATGATCTCACCAGTCAGAGCAACAACGAATCCAGCACCTGCGGAAACGGTTACCTGACGGATCGTGATACGGAATCCTGTCGGACGGCCAAGTTTTGTCTGATCATCTGTCAGAGAGTACTGAGTCTTAGCCATGCAGACCGGCATATTTCCATAACCGAATTTCTCGAGCTCGTCGATCTCTTTTGCAGCCTTCGGAGCGAAATCTACGCCGTCAGCGCCATAAACTTTAGTAGCGATAGCTTCGATCTTCTCACGGATGGAAAGGTTCTCATCATAAGCGAATTTGAAGTCGTTCGGCTGCTCGCAAAGACGGATAACTTCTTCAGCAAGCTCAATACCGCCGTCGCCGCCTTTGCCCCAAACTTCGCTCATCTTAACGTTAACACCGAGCTCAGCACACTTCTTGGTTACGAGTTCGATTTCAGCGTCTGTATCATTTGCGAATCTGTTAAGAGCTACAACTGCCGGAAGGCCGAATACCTGAGTAATGTTCTCAACATGCTTTAAGAGGTTCGGAAGACCTGCTTCAAGAGCTTCAAGGTTTTCTTTGCCTACGTCAGCCTTCGGAACGCCACCGTTGTATTTCAGTGCTTTGATTGTAGCAACGATGATAACAGCGTCCGGACGAAGTCCTGTGAGACGGCACTTGATGTCGATGAATTTCTCAGCACCAAGGTCAGCACCGAAACCAGCCTCTGTAACAACATAATCACCAAAGTGAAGAGCCATCTTTGTAGCCATAACAGAGTTGCAGCCGTGTGCGATGTTAGCGAACGGGCCACCATGGATGAATGCCGGGGTTCCTTCCAGAGTCTGAACCAGGTTCGGTTTCAGAGCATCTTTAAGAAGTGCTGTCATAGCGCCCTGTGCATTGATCTGTCCTGCAGTTACAGGCTCACCACTTCTGTTGTATGCAACAACGATTCTGGAGAAACGCTCTTTGAGGTCATCCAGTCCGGTTGCCAGACAGAATGCTGCCATAACTTCGGATGCAACAGTGATGTCGAATCCATCTTCTCTTGTATAGCCATTAGCTTTTCCGCCAAGACCATCAACTACATTACGAAGCTGTCTGTCGTTCATATCAACGCATCTTCTCCAAACAACACGACGTGGGTCGATGTCAAGAGCATTGCCCTGATAAATATGGTTATCTACCATTGCAGCAAGCAGGTTGTTTGCTGCGCCGATTGCGTGAAAGTCACCTGTGAAGTGAAGGTTGATGTCTTCCATCGGAACTACCTGTGCATATCCGCCACCTGCAGCGCCGCCCTTAACACCAAATACAGGTCCTAAAGAAGGCTCTCTTAAAGCGATAACGGTTTTCTTTCCAAGTTTGGAAAGTGCATCACCAACACCAACTGTGGTGGTCGTTTTTCCTTCGCCTGCCGGGGTCGGGTTGATAGCTGTGCAAAGGATCAGTTTCGGTTTAACGCCATCAGCACGTGGAGTTGAAAGCAGGTTGTAGTCAACCTTAGCTTTGTATTTTCCATAGTACTCGATGTCGTCTTCGGTAAGACCGATTTTTGCAGCAATGTCTCTGATGTGCTGCGGCTGTGCTTCCTGAGCAATCTCGATATCTGTTTTAAACTCTGCCATATCCATTCTCCTTACTATTTTTTATTACTTTTTTTTCAGATGAGGCTAAAGCAAATCGTCTGTAAAAATGAGTACTCGTCAGAAGAAAAGCTCTACCCTTCATCTAATGAACCAATGATTACTGTCTGCCACTTATGGCAGCTTGCCATCCCTTTTTATTCTTTGTTCATATCCTTGCCTGAAGTATCCAGGCGCTGCTGTTTGTGGGGTGACTGCTGACACTTTGTCAGCAATTTGTTTTACTCTTTATATATGACTTGATATCACCAATCATATATAAAGATCCAAGTGCTGTAGCACTGGTGCCTGAAGCCTTGGCTTTTTCAAGGACACTGTCCACTGCTTCTCCGATCGTTTCAAAAGGAGTTGCCGGAACGCCTCTTTCCCTGATGATCTCTGCAAGCTTTTCGGCAGGCAATGCTCTTGGGTTATTTGGTGTTACGCAATTGACTTCCTGTGCCATCGGGAGGATCTGATCTAACATGTCGTCATAATCCTTATCCGCCATAACGCCAAACAGGAATACAAGTTTTTGATCTTTGAAGACTGCCTTTAAGCTCTTGCTCGTTGCGCGGATTCCGTGCGGGTTGTGTGCTCCATCCACGATAAAGATCGGGTCCCGTAAAACAACCTCGAAACGGCCCGGCCATTTGGTCTTTTTAAGCCCCTCTTTTACGGCCTCATCAGAAATATCCCATCCTCGCCGTCTCATGACTTCGACTGTCTTAAGTGCAGTCGCTACGTTTTCGAGCTGGTAGTTTCCGATCAGCGGGATCTGAAGCGTTTCGTATCCCGGATAGTTGAATCTTTGCCCATCAATGTCCATATCTACAAACTGGACATTCTCCGGCTCGGTAATATCAAGCGTAGCGCCTACTTCATCGCAGCGCTCACGAATGATTTCCGTTACAGATTCTGCCTGTTTGTAAAGGACTGTGGAACAGCCTTCTTTAATGATGCCGGATTTCGTTTTCGCGATCTTTTCGATCGTATCACCCAGTTCAGCTGTGTGGTCTAATCCAATGGCCGTGATGACAGCAGCCTCCGGGCTGTCGATGATGTTCGTCGAATCCAGCTCTCCGCCCATGCCGACTTCTAAGACAACGATATCGCACTTGTTGCGCTTAAAATACTCCATGCAGATGGCGGTATTCAGCTCAAACTCGGTCGGATGATCTTCTAAAGCGTCAGCAAACGGTTTGATGTAGGTGGTGATTTCTGCAAGTTCTTCATTAGAGATATTTTCGTTATCGATCTGCATCCTTTCATTGAACACTTCAATATATGGGGATGTGAAAAGCCCCACCTTATATCCGGATTCTTTTAAAATGGATGAGAGAAATGCAGCCGTAGATCCTTTGCCGTTTGTTCCGGCGATGTGAATAAACTTAAGTTCCTTCTGCGGATTTCCAAGTTTTTCCAGTAAATCACGAATACGGGAAAGCCCTAATACAGAGCCTTTCCATACATAACTTGCGATATACTCTAATGTTTCGTTGTAATTCATAATGCCTCTTTAAAATTTGTTATTGTGTGTATGTATTCCCAAATTTTACCGCATTATACAACTACGTTCGGCTTACAAGAAATTGCACCAGTAACTGTACAATACCCATAGTATAGAAAAATACTACTATTTTCTATGAACATATTAATGTTTTTGGTAAAATTGTTTTTACTTAAAAACATACCAAAAAAACTACATTTTTCTATGACTTTATTATAAGATATGTAGGGAAAATTGTTAATAAGTCATTATAAAAATTAATTTTTGACGTTTTCTTGTTTGTGCATACACAAACCCTATAACTAACAAGAAAACACTTCTATTTTCTTGTTAGTATTAGGCTTCCACAAGGTTCAAACAAGAAAATGAATATTTTATAACTGATTTCGACTATTATATAAGCTATATAGCAATGCATTTTCCAATTTTCTTGTTAGTTATAGGGTTTAGAGAACGACTAACAAGAAAATGAGATTTTACAATAGAAAGGACAAATAAATTATGAGCATGAGTAACGATATCAAGTACATTGGCGTAAACGACCACGTGACTGACCTCTTTGAGTCCCAGTATCCAATCAAAACCGGTGTCACCTACAACTCTTATGTTGTTATGGATGAGAAGATCGCGGTATTTGATACGATCGAAGCAAAGTTTGCTGATGAGTGGTTTCAGAAAATGGATGCAGTTTTAGAAGGCAGAACTCCGGACTATCTGATCGTTCAGCATATGGAGCCGGATCACTCCGCATGCATCGATCTTTTTGCGAAGAAATTTCCGGAGGCAACAATCGTATCCTCTGCTGCAGCATTCAATATGATGAAGCAGTTCTTCCAGGCTGATTATTCAGACCGAAAAATGGTGGTCAAAGAAGGCGATACATTGAATCTTGGAAAACATGAGCTTTGCTTTATCTCCGCTTCCATGGTTCACTGGCCGGAAGTTACCATGACTTATGATAAAACAGATAAGATCCTCTTCTCTGCTGATGGTTTCGGACGTTTCGGCGCACCATTAAAAGAAGGATGCTGTGCAGTTTCTCCGGAATTTGAAGATGAGCCATGGGCCGATGATGCCCGCCGTTACTATATCGGCATCGTTGGAAAATACGGCACACAGGTTCAGGCTGT
>CAMODY010000029.1 GCA_946611595.1 uncultured Clostridia bacterium
AAAAACCCCCTCCGCCGGGCGCTCGGTCCAACGAAGGGGGCTTTAAAACGATTTTGTATTTCTTATTTTGCTGCAAGATACTCGTTCATCTTTCCGATGATCGCATTGACGTCAGTTCCGTGAACCATGCATGCATCTTCAAGGCTCTCTGCCTGTGCAGACGGGCAGCCGAGGCAATGCATTCCTGTCTCTAAAAGAATCGGAACAAGGCCTTCGTCAACTCTTAAGATATCACCAATTGTCATTTCTTTGGTAATTGTTGCCATAAAGTATATCCTCCTTTAATCAAACCTTTCGGATCAATTGTTTTCCAAATTATGGATGTGATTATAGCATACTATTTATTTTTTTCAACAATCAATCCCCATTTTTGTTGTTTTTCAAAAATCCAATATATGGAATGTTGTTTTTTATTAGAACATTGGCCGACTATTTTTTTCTTGTATTACACAAAAAAATATATTAGAATTCCATTATCACAATATAAAGTACTGAAAAAGTACAGGGAAATACAATTAAGGAGGAACAACTAATGGCATATGTTATTTCTGACGGCTGTGTAAGCTGTGGTGCATGCGCTGGTGCATGTCCTGTAGAAGCAATCTCTGAGGGCGACGGACAGTATGTTATCGATGCTGATACATGCGTAAGCTGCGGAACTTGTGCAGATACTTGTCCAACAGGTTCTATTTCTGAAGAATAATTAGAATGAACTCAAAAACACCGACCCCAAAAGGTCGGTGTTTTTTATTTATATATCTTTTACTCGAAGTAAATTTACTCGAAGTTGACCGGCATGATATTTCGATCGCCTTCCCGAAGCATATTAACGAATCTCGTAAACTTCGGCTGCCATGCCAGCTTAACAGTACCTGTAGGACCATTACGTTGTTTTGCGATAATGACCTCAGCAACATTCTTCTCTTCCGTTTCCGGATTATAATAATCATCCCTGTAAAGGAACATGATAACGTCCGCATCCTGCTCGATCGCACCGGACTCACGAATATCCGAAAGCATCGGCCTGTGGTCGGTTCTGCTCTCTACCGCACGGTTGAGCTGCGAAAGGACGATGACCGGAACATTCAACTCTCTTGCCAGTCCTTTTAATGCGCGGGAAATATCGGAAACTTCCTGCTGGCGGTTATCGCCTTTTCCGCCGGAACTCATGAGCTGGATATAGTCTACAACGATCAGCTGAATATCCTGATCCATCTTATATTTTCTGCACTTGGATCTCATCTCTGCAACAGAGATACCAGGAGTATCGTCAATGATCAGCTTAGAGCTTCCCAGAACCTCAGAAGCATTTACCAGGTTTTCCCATTCTTCATCTGACAGATTACCGGAGCGGATATTCTGTGCATCGATGCGAGCCTCCATGGCAAGAAGTCTGTTAACTAACTGCTCTTTACTCATTTCCAAAGAAAAGATCGCAGCGGAAAGCTGTTTCTTAACAACCACATGGTCTAATACAGAAAGAGAGAACGCTGTCTTACCCATAGAAGGTCTTGCCGCAATCAGGATAAAGTCTGAAGGCTGAAGGCCTGCAGTCTTAAAATCAAGATCAGCAAATCCTGTGGAAAGGCCCGTGATATGACCTTTGGTCTTGGACGCCTGCTCGATCTTCTTTAAGACCTCAATGACGATATCGCTCATCGGAACATACTCTCTGGTATTTCTCGATTGAACAAGATTAAAGATATTCTTCTCCGTTGTCTCTAAGATATCCTCTAATTTATCCTGTGCCTGATAGCAGTCTTTGGAAATGTTTTCCGTGATCCGGATCAGCTTTCTTAAAGTCGATTTTTCATAAACGATCTGCGCATAATGCTTAAGGTTCGCAGATGTCGGAACCGCATTTAAGATCTCTTTTACAAATTCCGGACTGTTCATTTCTTCCGGCGCATTCTTCTCTTTGAGCTTATCACTTAATGTTACCGGATCGATCGGCTTGCGCTCCTGATACAGTTCGCTCATAGCGTCAAAAACAAGACCATTTTGTTTGGAATAAAAATCGTCTCCGGATAAAAGCTCGGTAGCGGAAGAAATCAGTTCATTGTCCATTAAAATGGAACCGATCACGGAACGTTCCGCCTCGAGATTATGAGGCATTATTTTTTTGATTAAAGCATCATCTTCCATACTTACTCTTCTGTAACCTTTACGGTAAGCTGTGCGGTGACTTCTTTGTGCAATTTCACCTTAACTGTGTGGGTACCTAATTCTTTGATCGGATCATCTAATACGATCTTCTTTTTATCCACTTCCAGTCCATACTGTTCCTTCACTGCTGCTGCGATTTCCTTGGAAGCGATCGCGCCAAATAACTTTCCGCCTTCACCTGCTTTGATCTTGATCGTTACCGGGGCAGATGCAAGTTTCTCTCCAAGTTCTTTTGCCGCTTCTAAATTTTCCTGAGCGATCTTCTCGTCGTTAGCTTTCTGCAGTTTCAGTGTATTTAAGTTTGCAGGTGTTGCCTCTACGCCTTTACCTGTTTTCAGGATAAAGTTTCTGGCATAGCCGTCACTTACATTTACAACTTCGCCTTTTTTACCCAAAGACTTTACATCTTCTGATAATATAACTTTCATTTATAAGATTCCTTCCTCTATCATTTTTCTTAAGGTAAGATTTAATTTCTTCTTCGTATCTTCAATGCTGCTGTTTTCAATCTGCGCTCCGGCGGTATTCATATGTCCTCCGCCGCCCATGCGTTCCATAACCAGCTGTACATTGACATCGCCTTTTGAACGGGCGCTGATATAAACTCTGCCGTTGATGTCTGCGAGGACGAAACTTCCAACGACGCCGCTGACATCTAAGAGTTCATTTGCAACCTGTGCTGCAACAACCGTCGGGTTATCGATTTTTTCCGTCGGGCAGACTGCCATGGCAAAACGTCCATCAACAACTTCCGCACTGCGCACCGTCTCGGCTTTTGCTTTGAAGTCTTCCATCGAATCGTTAAAGAGCTCTTTTACCTTTGCAACGTCAACGCCGTTCTTACGAAGGAACGCTGCTGCCTCGAAGGTACGAACGCCGGTATTCTTTGAGAAGTAGTTGGTGTCGATCAGGATACCTGCATATAAGGTTTCCGCCTCAATCTTTTTCAGTTTCACCTCATCCGAGATATACTGCAGAAGTTCGGATACCATTTCAGACGCAGAACTTGCAGTCGGCTCATGATGCAGAAGAGAAATGCTCTCGATCTTCTCGCCGCTTTGCAGGTGATGATCGATCAGGACGATCGTCTTCGTCAGGTTGATCAGTTCCGGTACCTCAAAGTAATCCGGTTTATTTACGTCTACGATCACAAGTGCTGTATCTTCATTCACATACTCGTGCGCATTCTGTGCGTAGATAAATACATCATCATATTCCGGATCATTCTCGAAGAACTCTAAGATCGGATGTACCGTATTATTAAGTTCATTCAAGATGATGTATGCTTTTTTGCCTAAGGTTTTTGCCGCACGGTAGATACCGATGGCAGCGCCTAAACAGTCAAGGTCGCAGGTCTTATGTCCCATGATGACCACATGGTCTTTATTTCGGATGATCTCTTTCAGTGCAACCGCTTTGACCCTTGCCTTAACACGGCTGTTCTTTTCTGCCTGACGAGTTTTTCCGCCATAATAGTAGACACGCTCTCCGTCTCTTACAACGGCCTGGTCTCCACCGCGGCCAAGCGCCAGCTCTAAAGCCTGTCTTGCATTCTCGCTGTTTTTGATCAGATCCGTTCCAACACCGATACCGATACTTAAGGTAACCGGCATTTCGCTTTCTGTTTCAATTCCTTTTACTTCATCGAGCAGTTCAAACTTACCTCTCTGAAGGACCGGAAGATAACGGCGCTTAAAGGAAACAAAGTAACGGTCTTTTTCGATCTTGCGGACAACGCCACCAACGTTCTGGAAGAAGTTTACGACGGCACGGTCAACCATCGCTACGATCATGGAACGTCTTACATCGGTTGACTGCTCTAAGGTCTCATCATAGTTGTCGATGTAGATGGAGCCGATCACGAGCTGTTCTTCCACGCCCTTCTTCACCATGTTTACGATTTCCGTCTCATCAAAGAGATAGACGGTAAGAACATACATGTCCTGTCTCGGAAGGGTGATGAAACGCTCTTCAAACAGCTCGCTGCTGATTGGAAGTTTGGAAATGCGCATGCGGTAGTTCCGGCTGTCATAAACGATCGAATAATCTTTGTAGTCGCCTTCAAATTCCAGATCCTGTGGATTCAGTTCTTTAAACAGATCGCAGATATTCTTTTTGCCCGGAGCCTCATCATACATTTTTCCGAACTTGTCGTTGTATATTAAGATATTTCCGGGAACATCGGCAATCGCATAAGGAATCGGAAATTCTGAAATGAAAGTTCCTTCCAGCGACTGGTAGGATCTTGCAAATTTTAAGAGCCCTTCCATTAAATGCCGCTTATTGATATTTACAAAAATAATGGAAGCGATCAGAACAACCACATATACCGCAGTTGCAAGCAATGCCGCTTTCAGGTTCACAAAATAAAGCGCAATACTTAAGAGAAGCCCTACCACTCCCACAAGGATCGGGAAGAGATAGTACCCTCTGATCACGTTTCCTACTTTTAGTTTCCCTTGTTTATCCATTTTAATACAAGCCTTCTTTCGCATCCACCTTGGAAAAGTGTCCACAATATTAGCACTTTATTATACTACAATCAGAACGCAAATCAAATACCTCTATTTTCCTGTTCCTTTTCTTATACACTTTCTGTTACAATATAAAAAATTTGAATTTATCAGGAGGTATGCCATGTACGAAAGGATACAGATCCCGCTTTTAAGTTTAGAGGATATCTGCCGGGAGATCTGCGAGCAGATCGGCGGACAGATCATTAATCATGAAGGCCGTTATACCAGCTATTCTTACCCGGGATTTTTATATGCCAGAAACTTTATTTTAGACGCAAAAGAAAATGAAGTTGAAGATATCATTAAGGAAATAAAAGCAGGTCTTGCCAAGGGCCTTCCGGGGGGCATCTCCTTTACAAAAGAGAAAATGCCGGAAGATATCGATGAGATCATGCAAAGAAACGGTTTCCAGCCGTTCATCAGCCAGACCGGAATGATCTTTGACCTTAAAAACGCTTTCAGTGAGGAAGTTGACGAAGGCATCTGCTATATCAATGAGGATCAGATGGTTTCCTGGAGCGAAGCCGTTGCAAATGGTTTTCCAAAGCCAAGAGAAGACGCTCCGTTCTTAGCTCTTGCAAAGAGCGATAAGATCCTGACCTATGCTTATATGGATGGCGATGCTATTTCATCTACCGGTATGCTGATGATCGATCCGGAGCTTTCCGGCATCCATGAGATCTCTACTCAGGAAGCAGCCCGCGGAAAAAGACAGGGAACAGCAATCATCGTCCGCATGCTCCAGGACCTTAAGGCACGAGGCATTGAAAGCGTCTCCCTTCAGGCATCTGATGCAGGACGCGACTACATCTATACTCCGCTTGGATTTGAAACTGTCAGCACGATCCCGACCTGGGTTCCGGCACAGTAAATTCAGACAAATTACAGCACATAACAAACCACTGCCTCATTAAGAAGCAGTGGTTTTCTTTTTTCTAATATTCTGTCTTACTCAAATGTCTTCTGATACCATGCAAGCAGCTTTTCGTAAGTTTCCTCACTTACGCAGTGTTCGATATTGCAGGCATCCTTATCTGCTTTTTCTTCAGAAAGTCCGAGATTTAAAAAGATCTGATATAAAAGTTCATATCTTTCCTCCACCTCATCTGCACGCTTCTGTCCAGCCTCTGTCAGATAAAGCTGGCCATCGTAGTTTTTCTCGAGCAGACCGCCTTTCGAAAGTCTTGCAACTGCTCTGGAAATGCTGGCCTTCGTCAATTGCAGATGTTCTGCCACATCTACAGACCTGCAGCTGCCTTTCTGTTTTCTGATTGTGAGGACCGCTTTTAAGTAGTCCTCTTTTGATTGATTGTTACGCATATCTTATCCTCTCCTTATAACAACCTGCTACTGCATAAGATCCGCCTCCGGTCTCCGGTATCCTTTCCGGAAGATCATATAAAGGAGCCCCGCTAAAGCCAGGATTGCAATCACCGTTAACACGCCAAAGCTTGACTCACCAGTAATCAATCCTGCAAGCTGGAAGACGATGAACGCGATCACATAGGCAAACCCACACATATAGCCTATGGTCCTGAGTGTCCAGCGGACGCTTCCCATTTCTCTGCGGATTGCGCCAATTGCCGCAAAGCAAGGCGCGCAAAGCAGGTTAAATATCATAAAGCTGTAGGCCCTTATTGGACCAAAATCCATTGCGATCTGTTTCCAGATCTCTTTGCCGGATTCGCTTAAGTCTCCGCCAAAGCGATAAAGAGTACCAAAGGTCATAACGACCTCTTCTTTTGCGATCAGACCTGTGATACTTGCAACGGTTGCCTTCCAGGCCATGTCACCGACCCATCCGATCGGATAGAAGATCCATGCCACAATTTTGCCGAAGGCAGCCAAAAAGGAGTCGTTCGGATCAGCAACTGCGCGGAACGCACCGGCTTCAATTCCATAGGTCTTAAGGAACCAAAGCACTATGGAGCTTAAAAGAACAATCGTTGTCGCACGTTTTACAAAGTCCCAGCCACGGTCTAAAGTCGAACGCAGAACATTCTTTACTGACGGCAGATGGTAGGCCGGAAGTTCCATAACAAACGGTGCCGGTTTTCCTGAGAACGTTTTAAATTTCTTTAAGATCACACCCGAGATGATGACGGCAAGGACACCGATAAAGAATGCAGAAACGGCAACGAGCGGAGAATTTCCAAAGACAGCACCGGCAAAAAGGCCGATGATCGGCATCTTTGCTCCGCAGGGAATAAAGCCTGTCGTCATGACCGTGATCTTGCGGTCGTTATCCTGCTCGATCGTTCTTGAAGCTAAGATTCCCGGAACGCCGCAGCCGGTCGCAACCAGCATCGGGATGATCGATTTTCCGGAAAGGCCGAAACGTCTTAAGATCCTGTCCATGATAAATGCCACGCGGGACATATATCCGATGTCTTCCAAAATAGAAAGCAGAAAAGACAGAACAAGAATCTGCGGAACAAAGCCCAGTACAGCTCCAACGCCTGCTAAAATACCATCCATGATCAGGCCATAGAGCCAGCCGCTTACATGGAGCGCGGAAAGGATCGTATCAAAAAGCCATGGGATCCACTCGCCGAACAAAACGTCATTCGCCCAGTCAGTTCCCATCGTTCCGATCGAGAACGGGAAATTGCCCATTGCGATCGCATACATCAAAAACATGATGATCACGAAGATCGGAATTGCAAGGATGCGGTTGGTAACCACTTTGTCGATGCGGTCGGAAAGGCTCATCCTATGCTTATCTGCATGCTTCTTCTTTACCGCACGATGTACAACATCGACAATATATTTATATCTCTGGTCTGCGATAATGCTTTCCGCATCATCGTCAAGTTCTTCCTCACAGTCGCTGATATGCTTTTCGATGTGCTCCATGAGTTCAGGATCAAGTTTCAGTTCTTCCCGAACCATTTCATCGCGTTCAAACAGCTTGATCGCGTACCAGCGCAGATAATTACTATTTACTTTATCTTCGATACTTTCTTCGATATGAGCGAGCGCATGCTCCACACTTCCGCCATAAACATGCGGGATATCGCCATGGGTATGATGCTCTGCAAGATAGACTGCTTTCTGTGCAGCATCCTGGCCGCCCTCTCCTTTTAATGCGCTGATCTCCACACAGGTGCAGTGAAGGGCTTTTCCCAGTTTTTCGAGATCGATCTCATCTCCGTTTTTCCGGACCAGGTCGATCATATTGACGGCCAGCACAACCGGATGGCCCAGTTCTAAAAGCTGCGTCGTCAGATAAAGGTTTCGTTCAATATTTGTTCCATCGATGATATTCAGGATCGCATCCGGATGTTCCTGAACCAGATAGGTTCTTGATACGACCTCTTCCGGTGAATATGGAGACAGGGAATAAATGCCCGGAAGATCCTGTATTACAACTTCCGAGTTCCCTTTTAGTTTTCCTTCTTTTTTCTCAACTGTAACTCCCGGCCAGTTTCCTACATACTGATTGGCTCCTGTCAGGAAATTGAATAAGGTTGTCTTTCCGCAGTTCGGGTTTCCAGCTAATGCTATTTTTACACTCATTCCACTTCCACCATCACTGCGTCCGCTCTTCTAAGCGTCAGTTCATATCCTCTAAGGCTCAGTTCCATAGGGTCTCCAAGCGGCGCCACCTTCCGGACATAGATTTCCACACCTTTCGTGATCCCCATATCCATGATGCGCCTGCGTACCGGACCCGTGCCCTTTACTTTACTTACGATTACAGTTTCGCCTACTTTTACGTCTTTTAGTGTCTTCATTATTTTCTATCAGAATGTTTTAGTAAAAGATATTTGCCATTTTTAAAGCAGGCTGTTAAGCCTGCTTATATGTTAGCTATGACTATCTGATATTTTAACCGCCTTCTCAAGTAAACGCAAGAGTTCTTCGGCATCTTTCTTACCCATTTGTTTCAGGAATTTCTGGTGCTGTTCCTGTAGATCCTGAAACAGTGCTTCGCTGTGCTTTATGCCCTTCTTTGTAAGTGCAACTTCAAACTTTCGTTTGTCATCTTTTTGCTGTGTTCTGGAGATTAGTTTTTTCTCTTCAAGCTGCCTTAAAATGTTGGCCATTCGCCCGGTGGAAAGGCCAAAAGCATCCGTCAGATCCCCGACCATAATATGACTGTTCTGTTTATATAAAAAAAGAAGGACTCTTTCTTCACCTCTGTTTGGGATGTGTCCCGGAAAGGACACCAATTCCTCCGGTGCGAAAAAGCGCATTTGAATCATCTTATCTGCTAATTCATTGATCGTCATAGAACTCATCTCCTAAACTGCTTCCGCTCAAAGGTTAGTTGTTGCTAACTTTTTGTTAGTATATGCTAACCGAAAGCATGTGTCAAGAAGCTTCCCGAAAAAAAGCCGCCGAACCTTTTGGTTCAGCGGCAGCTATCGTTATGATTCGACGATTTTATCTTACAGATTCAGTTTGATTTCTCTTCCACTGTGCTGATATTTTCTGTACACGACGCCGGCAGCATTCAGCATGCGTTTCGAAGCAATCACGCTCGGCGTTCCATCATATTTGTCATCTGCGTAGATGATCGTTTTGATTCCTGCCTGAATGCAGGCTTTCGCGCATTCATTACAAGGGAATAAAGTAACATAGAGCTTCGTTCCATCTAAGCTTCCACCGCGATAGTTTAAGATCGCATTCAGCTCGCTGTGCGTGGAATAGAAATATTTGCTGTGCTCCGGAGTCTCATCGTCTTTTTCCCACGGGAACTCATCATCAGAGCAGCCGATCGGAAGACCATTATAGCCCATGGAAAGAATTTTGTTATCCTGGCTTACGATGCAGGCTCCAACCTGTGTGGAAGGGTCCTTGCTTCTTTGCGCAGAGAGCATTGCAACTCCCATGAAATACTCATCCCAAGTGATATAATCTTCTCTTTTGTTGCTCATTGCGAAACTCCTTTTATTACTTTCAGTTCCTTAAAGCTCCTAATGTCTGATCGCCTGATCAGTCTTCCAGTTTACTGATGCGACGGATATGATTTTCTCCTTCAGAGAATGGAGTCTCTAAGAAGATGTCCAGAAACTGCGTTGCTTTTTCCAGGTCGATCACTCTTGCGCCCATGCAAAGAACATTTGCATCGTTATGCTCTCTTGTTGCCTGTGCAGAGAATGCATCTCCAACAACAGCCGCACGGATTCCCTTAACTTTGTTTGCTGCCATGCTCATTCCAATACCTGTGCCGCAGATCAAAACACCTTTTTCTGCTTTTCCGTCTGCTACACAATGAGCGACTGCTTTTGCGTATTCCGGATAATCACAGGATGCATCGGAATCCGTCCCGAAATCCTGAACCTCATATCCTTTTTCTTTCAAATGCGCTTTCAGCGCTTCTTTCATTTCAAATCCTGCGTGGTCGCTTCCAATTGCTATCATGTCATTCTCCTCTAAGCTGTTATTCTTCGTCCTCATTATACAGTTTTTCTATCAACAAATCCAGAAGGCCGCTAATGATCTCAACGATAGTAGCATACTCATCAACAGTGCCTCCGAGAGGGAGTTTTAAATCTCCGCTGCTTCCCAAAAATTCCTTAAGGGTATAAATATTAGATGCCGTCGGGAATTTTTCATAAGCCATGTCCTTGCTTGAAATATCCATAGCCAGCGTCAGCGTATCGGCTGAAAGATCACTTGCTTTCAATTCAATGGCATGATAGTCCGAAAGATCCAGACCATACGCTTTCGATATCCTTGTGATCTTTTGATTCACCGGTTCCGGAAAAAGAACTACGATTCCCCTTGAGCATACAATAAGATCGTCCTTTTCAGCCTCTTTCAGTTTTTGCTGAAATAAAACCTCTGTGATAGGGCTCAGTCTTGTATTATCTTCACCCAAAAAAATGACTTTGTTATATTTTTTCATGTATCTCTCCGCATGATGTTGACAATTTAATGGACAGTGTCCTAGTAGATTGTACCGAAGCTGTCAGGCCTCGTCAATCATCGATTTTGTTATTACGCCTTCTCTTAAGATCAAAGGCTTTTCACCCGTAAGATCAACCACCGTTGATGAGATTCCTACCGGGCAGATGCCGCCATCGAGGATCATATCCACCTTACCCGAAAGATCGCAGATCACATCGTCAGCTGAAACCGAGCTGCGTTTTCCTGAAGTGTTTGCGCTTGGTGCTGCAAGCGGCATGCCGGCTGCTTCAAGAAGCGCTACCGTCATCCGGCTATCCGGCATGCGGATACCAATCGTATCTTTTCCGGCGGAAACGATATCCGAGATCTCAGGGCGCTTTCTTAAAACGATCGTCAGCGCACCCGGCCAGTATTTTTTCATAAGCCTGCGTGCTTTTTCAGGAATCTCAAGCGCAATTTTTTCCGCCTGCTCGATCGATGAGACAAGGATGCTTAACGGTTTTCCCTCGTCTCTTCCCTTGGCAGCAAAAATCTTTTTAACGGCTTCTTCATCCGTGCAAATGGCGCCAAGTCCATAGACCGTATCAGTTGGGAATGCAACGATACCGCCCTGCTTTAAAATCTCTGCCGCCTGGCTGATGCTATCTTCTGTTACTGTTTTGATGATCGTGTTCAAACTCTGTTCCTATAAGATCCGTATATCTGGCAGGATTATACCACATATGATATAATCCTGCCATGAATGCATATCAGATCACTGGGTTAATCGGCATTATTCTTGCACTCCTTGTCGTCTTTTTTGTTCAGAAAAAAACCAAACTGACAAGGAGTCATTTAGTATACCTTTGTATCTGTGCTGCTGCCGGTATCTTTGTCGGCGGTCATGTCCTGTTCTTTATCGTTGGCCTTCCAGATTTTATCAAAAATGAGGTTCCGAATATCCATACCGGAGCACAGCTGATTGACAGTCTCTACTATGCCTCTTCCGGCATGGTCTTTTACGGCGGTCTCTTATGCGCACTCCTTTTTATGTGGATCTACATAAAAGTGCGGCACCTTCCGGGCAGATTATATTTAAACAACATGGTCATCGCTTTCCCGCTCTTCCATTTTATGGGAAGGATCGGCTGCGCGTTTACCGGATGCTGCTACGGCATCGAGTATCATGGATTCTGCGCCATTCAGTATACCCAGTCGCATGTCACTCCGGGGATCAATGATCACATCGTAGATTTTACCCGCTTTCCGGTTCAGCCAATGGAGGCGGCTTTAGAACTAATCATTTTTATCGTTCTGCTTGTGCTGCTATTAAAAAAGGACGACAAATTTGCCGTCACTCCAACTTATCTTTTATCTTATTCCGTGGTCCGCTTTTTTGACGAGTTCCTGCGCGGCGATGAACTGCGAGGTTTCTGGGGACCGCTTTCCACTTCTCAGTGGATCAGCATCGCGATCTTCGTAATTACGATCATTTATCTGATCGTAAAGCGCTCTCAGTCAAAAAAACTTGAAGCTTCCGTTTCTTAGGAAAAAGCTGCACTTATCTTTTTATATCATCAACAAATCAGATAATTCTGCAAACTCTTGAAGGGTCAGTGCTTCTCCGCGAATGCTCTCACTCTTACCCATTTTCGAAAGCGCTTCCAGCGTTTTTTCTTTTGGGATCTTAGTGCCTGCATCATTGGACAGTGCATTTAAGAGGGTCTTTCTCCTCTGATTAAAGGCCGCACGGATCAGGCAGAACATAAACTCCGCATCTTTTGCCTGCACTGGCCGCTCCTCTTTCTTGTAAATATCCAGTTTGATCACAGCCGAATCCACATCCGGTTTTGGAAGGAAGCAGTGCTTGGAAACATTCAGCACGATCTCAGGTTTAGAATAAAACTGTACAGCAAGAGAAAGCGCACCATAGGACTTACTTCCGGGACCTTCCTGCATACGCTGCGCAACTTCCTTCTGCACCATGACTGTGATGCTTTCGATATTCTCCTGTTTTTCAAGGAGTTCCATGACGATCGGAGTCGTGATGTAGTATGGCAGATTTGCAACGACCTTAACTCTTTGGCCTTTTAAGATCTCATCAAGATCAAGTTTTAAAACGTCGCCGTGTATCAGAGTCAGGTTGTCGTATTCTTTCAGATTGTCTTTCAGGATCGGGATCAGCATCTTATCCACTTCCACCGCGATCACTTCTTTCGCCGCCTCGAGCAGATACTGCGTTAAAGATCCCATACCGGGACCGATCTCAAGAACAACATCATCTTTAGTGATCTCAGCTGCATTTACAATGCCCTCTAAGATATTTGTATCCACCAAAAAATTCTGTCCGTATTTTTTCTGGACAGCAAAGTTCTGTTCCTTAATGATTTGTTGAATGATTCTCGGGTTTCCTAAATCCATAATTACAAGCGATAAAATCTGCGGGCATTTTCCGCCGTGATTTCTACAACCTCTTTATAATTCATGCCGCGAAGTTCTGCAATAGCTTTCGCTGCATAGTTGATCAGTGTCGAGTCATTTCGCTTTCCGCGGAATGGTTCCGGTGCAAGATACGGGCAATCTGTTTCTAAGAGCATCAGCTCCATCGGCATCTGCTTTACGACTTCTTTCAGCTTGCGCGCATTCTTAAAGGTTACGACTCCGCCGATTCCTAAATAGACGCCCATATCGGTATAGATCTTTGCCATTTCAGGCTCATAGGAAAAGCAATGCATCACAAGCCCGGTCTTTGCTGCATCTTCCTCCCGGATGATATCCAGGGTATCTTTTGCTGCGTCGCGGCTGTGGACAATGATCGGAAGGTTTAATTGCTGTGCGAGTTTTATCTGTAAAGAAAACCACTTCTTTTGCTTTTCCTTGTCGGTATCCGGATAGTGATAGTCGAGGCCAATCTCTCCGATCGCAACGACCTTGCTCTGCTCCGGACTGCATCCACGTTCACTTAATACCGCCGGGTCGATCACGCCGACGCCTTTTTGCGCAAACATCTGTACAGCCTGAATATCACTGTCCTTTAAATCGTATACCTCTGTCGGATGCACACCGACAGCCGCATACATAAAATCATATTGGCTGACCAGATCTAACACTTTTATGATTTCATAGTAATTTGCACAGACATCTACGACCGTTCCAACTCCACGGTCTAAAAGACCGGAAAGGAGTTCTTCCCGGTCTTTATCAAATGATTCGTCGTCGTAATGTGCGTGTGTATCAAAAATCTTTGCCATAGTTTTACATTAATTTTTCTACCTGCTCGAGAACTTCTTTCAAGTCTTTTCTTGCAAAGAGGATCTCCGTTTTTTCCGTTACATGTGTTCCGGATTCATAAAGTCCGAATTTGTCCATGTCTTCGAATGCTCTTGGTTTTGCATTGATCTGCGCTAAGATCTTTTCGGAAGTTTCCGGCATGAACGGCTCGATCAGACTTGCACCGATATTGATACCTTCGATCAGGTTGTAAAGAACGGTTGCAAGACGATCTTTCTTCGCGTCGTCTTTAGCAAGTACCCACGGCTCTGTCTCATCAATATATTTGTTGCAGCGTTTAAAGAGGTTCCAGATCTCTGTCATAGCATCTGCTGCATGAAGGTCTGTCATCTTCTCAACTGCCTTATCTCTTGTTCCTGTGATCACTGCCTTGAAGTCTTGATCCATCTCATCAACGACACCCTTGTCGGCTACTTCTCCGCCAAAGTATTTATTGGACATGGAGATTGTACGGTTTACAAGGTTTCCTAAGGTGTTGGCAAGGTCGGAGTTTACACGCTCTACAACCAGCTCCCAGGTGATCGTTCCGTCGCTTTCAAACGGCATCTCATGAATTGCGAAGTAACGTACAGCATCCACGCCAAAGATATCAACCAGATCATCTGCATAGATAACGTTACCTTTGGACTTACTCATCTTGCCCTCGCCAAGAAGGAGCCACGGATGTCCAAAGACCTGCTTCGGAAGCGGCTGCTCGAGTGCCATCAGCATGATCGGCCAGTAAATCGTGTGGAATCTTAAAATATCTTTTCCGATCAGATGAAGATCTGCCGGCCAGTATTTTTTATAGAGATCTCCGTGGTTTCCATCTGCATCATAGCCGAGGCCGGGGATGTAGTTTGAAAGAGCGTCAACCCATACATACACAA
>CAMODY010000030.1 GCA_946611595.1 uncultured Clostridia bacterium
TCGGTAACATCTAAATCAAGCTGACTCATCAGCACTTTGATCTTATTGACTTCTTCAAGGTCTTTCTTTCCTTCTGCCACTCCGGCAAGCGCCTTGAAATAGCGGCAGATAATCTCCTGCTTGGAAGCTTCCCGGCAGACTTCATCGTCTATAATGCAGTTTCCGGCCATGTTAACACCCATGTCTGTTGGAGAAGCATAAGGGCTCTTTCCATAGATTGTTTCAAACATAGCGTTTAACACCGGGAAAATTTCTACATCACGGTTATAGTTTACAGTCGTCTCGCCATATGCTTTCAAATGGAACGGGTCGATCATGTTGATATCATTCAGATCAGCTGTTGCTGCTTCATAAGCAAGATTAACCGGATGATCTAAAGACAGATTCCAGATCGGGAAGGTCTCAAACTTTGCATATCCGGCATTCAGGCCACGTTTATGTTCATGATAAAGCTGTGAGAGACAGGTGCTCATTTTTCCGGAACCCGGTCCCGGCGCAGTAATAACAATCAACGGACGAGTGGTTTCGATATAGTCATTTTTACCATATCCGTCATCGCTTAATACCAGATCCATATTTGCAGGATAACCCGGAATCAGATAATGGTGATATACCTTAAGACCATTCTTCTCTAAGCGCTTTTCAAACATTGGGATTCCATGCTGCCCTGCATATTTGGTAATTACAACACTGCTTACATAAAGGCCTTTATTGCGATACTCTTCGATCAAACGAAGAACGTCATTATCATAGGTGATTCCGAGGTCTTCTCTAACTTTATTATGTTCAATATCTTCCGCACTTACGACCATGACCATTTCTGCCTGATCTGCCATCGTAAGGAGCATCTGCAGTTTACTGTCCTGCTGAAACCCCGGAAGTACGCGGCTTGCATGCATGTCATCATAAAGCTTTCCGCCGAACTCAAGATAAAGCTTATTATCGAACTGAGCAATCCGCTCACGAATATGCTCTGATTGCATTTTTAAATATTTGTTATTATCAAAACCGATTTTTTTCTGCATGTCTTTGCCTCTCTGCCGCGTTAAAGCGTTCTGAAATTACTAAAGTAAAATAATAACAAAAAAACTGCCGCCTTACAATACTTGTACACAAAAAAACTGCCGCATTGACTGCGGCAGTTTTGGATATCTAGTTGTTTGAATAATGCTTTATTCTGCAGCTTCTTCTTCCGGAAGATCAGATGTGCAGTGGCAGCATTTTGTTGCGTCGATCGGAACCTCGCTCTTGCAGAACGGACAGATCTTAGTTGTCGGAGCTTCTTCTGCAGCCGGCTCTTCCTTCTTGCCAAGTTTGCTCATCTTGTTGATGCTCTTAATGATGATAAACAGAACAATTGCGATCAGCAGGAAGTTGATGATGGCCATAATAAAGGCACCATACTTCACCTCTGCCCCGTTGATATTTGCAACGAGATTTGTGAAGTCCATTTTGAAAATGGATCCGATCAGCGGATTGATAATGTCGTCAACTAAGGAGTTTACGATTGCAGTAAAAGCACCGCCAATGATGATGCCGACTGCCATATCCATAACATTTCCTCTGTTGATGAACTCTTTGAATTCTTTCATAAATGTTTTCATAATTGTTCACCTCCATTTATGGATTCTATTTTAAAACCTTGTCCTGTGTTATGCAACTTAAAAACAAGGATTCCTGTATTAAGCGGATTTTGTTTTCACGAAAATTGATTTCAGTACACCCTTTGCCTGTCTGAATTCCGGTTTCCGAAACTCGATCGCGATCATGACCACGGCAGTCGTGATCGCCAGAAAATCAGCACATGGCTGCGCGATCAGAATGCCATCAATCCCCCAGAACCTAGGGAAAAGTAACATCAGCGGGATCAGATAAAGCACCTGACGTGTAAGAGAAAGGAAGACGCCCTTCCACGGTTTTCCGATCGCCGTAAAGAAATTAGATGATATCATCTGAATAAAGAACAGGAACATGAAGAAATAGAACCTGCGGAAGAACATACTTCCAAATTCGATATAAAGGTCGGAGCCTTGTCCGAACAAAAGCAGGATCTTATCCGGGATCGTCTGGAAAACAATGAAGCCGATAAGCGATGCGATAAACGCAAAGATCATCGTTCTGAAATAAGCCTCTTTTACTCTGGCATAATTTTTAGCTCCATAATTAAAGCTGGCGATCGGCTGGTTTCCTTGCGAAAGACCGATAACGATCGACGCAAAAATAGAACCGACCTTCGATACGATACCGGCACAGGCAATCGGAATCTCTTCGCCATAGATGCTGAGTCCGCCATAATGCTTCAGGGAATTGTTCAAAAGGATCTGTACAAGCATCATGGAAATCTGATTGACCATCGGAGCAATTCCCAAAGACGCATCTCTTCCAAAATATCTTGGTTTCGGAATATAGTGTTTCAGTTTCAGGCGGAACGTTTTTCCATGCATGACCAGCCAGAGACCGATGAGGCCTGCAATGATCTGTCCGATGATAGTTGCCCATGCGGCTCCAGCCATCCCCCATCCAAGGCCTACAACAAACCATGCATCAAGTCCGATATTGATAATGCCGCCGATGATATTACAGAACATTGCCATGTTCGGTCTTCCATCAGCACGGAGCAGATGTCCGGCGCCGCCGCTGAAGATAGCAAACGGAAATCCAATGGCGACAACACGTGTGTAATCCATCGCATAGGGAAGCACGGTCTCAGGAGATCCGAAAATTCTTAAGATCGGCTCCAGAAAGATCTCAACAATAAGGAGCAGGGCAATTCCGCTGATGAGCAGCATGGAGACAGCGTTTCCAAGATAATATGGTGCCTCCTCTTTTTCGCCGGCTCCCAGTTTCAGGTTAAACGCAGAAGCGCCGCCGATACCAAACATCAGTCCCAATGCCACGCAGACATTTGTCAGCGGAAAGGCGATGTTGGTTGCAGCATTTCCAAGTTCACCAATGACATTGCCGATAAAGAGCTGATCTACGATGTTATACATCGAAACGACCAGCATGGCAACGATACTCGGGACAGCATATTTTACGATCAGCGAACTGATCTTCGCATTTCCCAGCGGATTATCTTTTACAACATCTTTCTTTTCAGCCATAACTATTTTTTACGCTTTTTCTTTACGCTCACGGTGTACCAGTCTGCCTCGAGCGCTGCAATAACTTCTCCCCGTGCATAGAACTCCAGTGCATTGGTATGTTCGTCACGGCGGAATCCATCACTTAAAAACGGTCCCGGCTTTTCAGGCCGTTTCAGCACTGTACAATTGTCCAACGTGTATTCCATCTCGGACACTAAGCAGCTGTAGGAAAGTTCCGGATAGGTCGCCAGAAGTTTCGGAACGATATCGGTCTTTATTTCCTCGCCCGGCTTTTCAACATCTCCATACGGAATTTTTAAATTATTAAAAAAGTCTTTCAGGTCAAACTTTTTGATCTTCAGGATGTATGTTTCTGTGCCTTTCTTCTTTGTCAGGGTCACTTTCACCGGATAACGGTCTTCATACATTTGACTGATATAGATTGGAAAATCTGCCTTTAATTCTGTCTGATTTGGATCAAGCCCGACCTTTTCCCTGATAAACTCTAAAGAGCGCTCAATCTTATCTACAAGGCGCTTCTCTACCGGACGGTCAGTCTTTTGTCTTTTTTCCGCAGCATACTGCGCTTCCAGATAGAAGCGGTAGGCATCTTTTGTTCCCATTCCATAGATGATGCCTTCCATACAGCTATCTCCCATGTGGAGTGCATACTCGGCAAAATGGCAATCATAATATTCTCTGCAGAAATCGTAAAGAGAATTCCGGTATCCGTCGACTAAAAGGTTCAGACCCATATCGAGATTCTTTACTGTACCCTGACCATGGATCAGCATGTCAGCCGCCATATAGACAGACTCATCGATGCCGTCTAAAACGCCGTAGGAAAAGAACTGGAAGGCTTTGTCATACTGCGGGATGCCGTTATTGATATGCCCGTGATAATAAATATATCCTAGCGCATTCGCAGCAAACGCATCGCCGGTCTTATCATAGAGTTCCTGCATGTACATCCTTGCAAGTTCCCAGTTCTGACGGTATGCAATTCCACCTTCTAAATATCCCCAGGCAAGAATGCGGATCGCCTGAATGTCCCCTTCCCGGTAAAGACGTCTTACAAACTCGCGGTATAGTGCAAGTGCTTCCGGAGTCGCTCCTTCTAAATCCTTATCCGATTCGTAGGCTCCGATCACATGTTTCATCTGTGAGTTGCTGTATACCCACTGTCCCTGGGGTTTTCCCTCATTAAGCTGATAAGAGGTAATGCGGCTGATGATGTCTGAGCATACAGCATAGTAAGCAGAGATTTCAATCTCGTCGTTTTCTTTTGGCTCGATCACCCAGTTCGGCTCATTTTGGAAACGGATCATATACTGCTCGCTGTCTTCTTTCGTACCGAGTCTTTCCTCAAGCTTCCAGTACAGCTTTTCTGCCAGTCCGTATGCAGTAGAAAAGATTTCGTCTTCATCCTTCGGGAAATCCGAGAAAACCGTTTCATCATAATGGTCCTTAATATTCAGGCTGTCATAAAACACATTCAGGATCAGCCAGAACCATTGTTTAAAGCCCGGAAGGGGCACTTTGTTTTTATTGATATTAGTCAGCGCTTCTTTGATGTCATCCGACTTCATTGTATAGCGCCGCTCTGCTTTTAAGTTAAACGGAGGATATACCTGCTCTGCAAAATCAGAATAGGTCAGTTCCCCTCGTGCTACTTTCCGCAGCTGTTTTTGGGAGAGAACATACGGCGGAAGAAGCTCTAAGGCTTCCTCACTCATATTCAGCATCGCGCCCGGCTGCCGTTCCGGAGAGTTGCCTGCAAGCGGCATGTCAAGAGCAGAAAGGATCAGCCCGTACTCTCCGCTCTTTTTGCGGCTTACGACTTTTGCACACTGCCCTTCATACTCACCATATTTAATTCTTACCCAATCATTAAAGTTCAGCATATAACTATTTTACTTCTGATTTGAACGCTTTCTGAGTCTGGAATCCAAGATCTTCTTTCTGATACGTAAAGACTGCGGCGTAACTTCCAGCAGCTCGTCTGTATCGATAAATTCCAAGGCCTGCTCAAGGCTCAGTTTTTTCGGAGGCGTCAGCTTCAAAGCTTCATCTGCGCTTGAAGATCTGGTATTTGTCAGATGCTTGGTTTTGCAGACATTCAGCTCGATATCTTCTGTCTTGCCATTCTCGCCAATGACCATGCCGGCATAAACTTTCTCTCCAGGTCCGATAAAGAGAGAACCACGATCCTGTGCTGCAAACAGACCGTAGGTTACTGCCTCTCCTGCTTCAAAAGCGATCAGAGAGCCCTGGTTTCGATAGGCAATATCGCCTTTATATGGCTCGTAGCCGTCAAAGATCGTATTTAAAATACCTGTACCCTTTGTCGAGGTAAGGAACTTTCCGTGGAAGCCGATCAGGCCTCTTGCCGGAATGGAAAACTCCAGTCTCACACTGCCGTCCGATAAGGTGGACATATTAAGGAGACTTCCTTTTCTCTCCGCAAGCATGCTGATGATGGAGCCGGAAAACTCTTCCGGTACATCGATCACCGCCTGCTCCATCGGCTCTAATTTCTTGCCGTTTTCATCGGTTTTATAAATAACCTCTGCTTTACTGACTGCAAACTCATAGCCTTCACGGCGCATGTTTTCGATCAGGACAGAAAGATGAAGTTCTCCTCTTCCCGATACTTTAAAAGTATCCGTGTTCTCGGTATCTTCTACACGAAGGGAAACATCTGTGTTCAGTTCTCTGTAAAGTCTTTCACGGATCTGTCTGGAAGTACACCATTTGCCTTCCTGTCCCGCCAGCGGACTGTCATTTACAATAAAGTTCATGGAGATCGTCGGCTCTGAAATCTTCTGGAAGGGGATTGCTTCCATGCCTTCTGCGCAGATCGTATCTCCGATCTGAAGATCTGCAATTCCGGAAAGAGCAACGATATGCCCCACCTGTGCCTCGTTCACATCGACTTTATCTAAGCCGCTAAATTCATAGAGTTTTGTGATCTTTACTTTTTCATGCGTATTTGGATCATGGGCATTGAGGCGCCAAAGCTCCTGACCAACACTGATCGTTCCGTTATCGACTTTTCCAACACCGATACGGCCAACGTATTCATTGTAGTCGATCGTTGAGATCATGACCTGTGTGCCCTTGTCCGGGTCACCTTCCGGTGCCGGGATATTCTCTAAGATCGTATCAAAGAGCGGTTTCAAATCTACATGCTCATCATTTAAATCTTTGATTGCAAAGCCCTGTTTTGCAGAAGCAAAGACGATCGGCGCATCAAGCTGTTTATCAGATGCATCAAGATCCATCATCAGCTCTAAAACTTCATCGATCACCTTTTCAGGACGAGCTTCCGGACGGTCGATCTTGTTGATGCAGACAATAACATCAAGATCTAAGTCGAGTGCCTTGCGAAGTACGAACTTGGTCTGCGGCATTGTACCCTCAAACGCATCGACTAAAAGAATAACGCCGTTGACCATTTTAAGAACACGCTCTACCTCTCCGCCAAAATCCGCATGACCCGGAGTATCTACGATATTGATCTTTACGCCCTTATATTCAATGGCTGTATTTTTAGAAAGAATCGTGATTCCACGTTCTCTTTCCAGATCATTCGAGTCCATGACTCGCTCCTGCACTTCCTGTCCCTCACGGAAGACACCGCTCTGTGCGAGCATTGCATCTACAAGCGTTGTTTTACCATGATCGACATGTGCGATGATTGCAATATTTCTAATATTTTCCTGTTTGATTGTCATAAGATCACTGCCTCTGTTTTTTGTTGATTTTGTTAGCTTTTCCTGACTTTTTTTGTCAGTGTTGCACGATTTTTAATTTTACTATTTTTTAATAGGAATGTAAATATTTTACTTGCATTTATCGTTCGTGATTTATATACTAGACAGTGCCTGCGGGCACTTAGCGCAGCTGGGAGCGCACATCCTTGACGTGGATGGGGTCAGGGGTTCGAGTCCCTTAGTGCCCATATAGGTAAAACCCTTGAGACTTTAAGTTTCAAGGGTTTTCTTTTTTACTTTACATCACTGCACTAAAGTACTATAATTTTCTTCAGATAACTAATCTGTTTCGGGGCGGGGCGAAATTCCCCACCGGCAGTTAAAGTCTGCGAGCCCTACTTAGCTGGGGTTGATCAGGTGAAATTCCTGAACCGACGGTCATAGTCCGGATGAGAGAAACGAGAGCATAGCGTGTTCGTTCGTCCTGATATTTTATATATCAGGACTTTTTTTCTGAACAGATTCCTTATCGAATATCTATACGAAAGGAAAAAGAAAAATGGAAACAACAGCAAACAAAAGCAAATTTGGTATCAAGGAGATTGCATGCATCGGTATGCTGACGGCTCTTGCCTATGCAGTCATGGCGCTGTCCAAACTGATCCCGATCAACATTGCAGGATTTCTGACTTTTGACTTAAAGGATGTCATCATCGCGATCTGCGGCTTTATGTTTGGTCCAATTCCGGGCGTAATTGTTTCAGTCATTGTCTCACTGATCGAAATGATCACGATCAGCTCCACCGGTCCGATCGGTATGCTGATGAACATCATTTCAACCTGCGCCTTTATTGTACCTGCTGCAATCATCTACAGATCAAACCGTAAGTTCTCCCGTGCACTGATCGGACTTGTCGTTGGAATCTTCTGTATGACAGCCGTTATGATCCTGTGGAACTGGCTGATCACACCGCTTTACATGGGTGTCAGCAGAGAAGAAGTCGTATCTATGCTTCTTCCAGTATTCCTGCCATTTAACCTGATCAAAGCCGCGATCAATGCAGCACTCACACTGTTACTGTATAACCCGATCGTAACAGCACTTAGAAAAGCAAATCTGGTTGCTAAAAGCTCCTCATCCGCTCCAAAGAAGAAAGGTCTCAGCATCGGTGTTACACTGATCTCCCTCTTTGTAGTTGCCTCTTTAGTTCTTGTAGTTCTTGCATGGACAGAGATCATCTAAGAGCAGAATAGAAAAATTAAATTCACAGACAATTAAAAAATCCTGCACTTAAACGTGCAGGATTTTATTTTGTTTTCAGATAGTTTAATGACAGCAGGTATGGAAGGAATCGATCTTTGCAGAGAGAAAACGTTCGTCTTCTTCGCACTGCGTAAAGAACATCTTCTCAAAGAAGCTTGCTGCTTCTTCCGTACGGATCAGGTCTTTTTCTACAAAGACTTTGTCTGCTCCGCACTGATTCACTTTATCCACCAGGGTTCTTAAGGCAAATTCGCCGTAGCCGTTATGCCTGAATTCCTCTTTGATCCCAAGGTAATCAATACTGAAGCGAAATGCTTCCATATCAAAATTTAATCTGCCGCAGCCAACAACTGTTCCCTCATCTTTCGCATCAGCGATCAGGCTGACTAAAATATTGATGGCTTCCAGATCTTTTTCATCCTGTGCGGCAGAAAAGATTTCCTGCCGCACTTTAAGAACTTCGCTTAAATCTTCACCCTGATTTATATATTTGCCATGAATCATCAATTCCATGATTGATTAAGCTTATTCCTCAACTGTCTCTTCTGTATCATCAGTGCTTACTTCTTCTACAGTCTCAGCATCTTCAATTACTTCAACGTACTCTTCGGTTGCTTCTGTTTCAGCATCCTCAGCCTGAGCCTCTCCACTTTCCTCTAACGCTTTGCGAGCAGCTTCTTCTTCCGCTCTCTTCTGTGCCTCAAGGATCATGTCGTCTGTGTTCAGATGTACGTCTCTGTAACGTTTCATACCTGTTCCTGCAGGGATCAGTTTACCGATGATGACGTTTTCTTTCAGACCGATCAGCGGATCAACTTTACCGTTGATTGCAGCTTCTGTCAGGATCTTTGTTGTCTCCTGGAAGGATGCTGCAGACAGGAAGGAGTTTGTTGCAAGAGAAGCCTTTGTAATACCAAGGATGATCTGCTTTCCTTCTGCCGGCTGTTTTCCTTCTGCAATCAGAGCTTTATTAACTTTCTTGAACTCAGAAAGATTTACAGTTGTTCCTGCAAGGAAGTCAGAATCACCAGCTTCATCAATGCGGATCTTCTTCAGCATCTGACGAACGATTACTTCGATATGTTTATCGTTGATCTCAACACCCTGAAGTCTGTATACTCTCTGAACCTCTTTCATGATGTAGTCCTGAACGTCTTTAACGTCTTTAACTTTCAGGATATCATGCGGGTTGATGCTACCTTCTGTCAGTCTCTCACCAACTTCAACGTGAACTCTTTCTCCTTCCTGCATTCTTGTTGTGGAACCATAAGGAATCAGATATGCTTTTTCCTTTCCGTCCTCTGCAGTAACAACGATCTCACGTTTATTCTTGTTCATACGGATCTCAGCTTCGCCTGCGAACTCGGAGATGATAGCAACACCCTTCGGCTTACGAGCCTCGAAAAGCTCCTCAACACGAGGAAGACCCTGAGTGATATCGTCACCGGCAACACCACCTGTATGGAAGGTTCTCATTGTCAGCTGTGTACCAGGCTCACCGATAGACTGTGCAGCGATGATACCAACTGCCTCACCAACCTGTACGGCCTGTCCCGTTGCCATGTTTGCACCATAGCACTTAGAGCAGATACCGGTCTCGCTCTGGCAGGTTAAAGCTGTACGGATCTTAACGGACTCGATGCCGCTTGCAACAACTTTGTCAGCACGAGACGGAGTAATCATAGTGTTTTTCTTAACCAAAACATTTCCGTCTGCGTCAACGATGTCTTCTGCAGCATAGCGTCCTAAGATACGCTCTCTTAAGTTTTCAATTTCTTCTTTGCCGTCCATGAAAGCAGCAACTTCCATGAATGGGATTTCCTCATCCGGCTCACAGCAGTCGAGCTGGTTGATGATAAGTTCCTGTGCAACGTCTACAAGACGACGTGTCAGATAACCGGAGTCTGCTGTACGCAGCGCTGTATCGGAAAGACCTTTACGGGCGCCGTGTGCGGAGATGAAGTATTCCAGAACGTCCAGACCTTCACGGAAGTTGGACTTGATTGGAAGTTCGATCGTACGTCCTGTCGTATCTGCCATAAGACCACGCATGCCGGCAAGCTGTTTGATCTGCTGATCACTACCACGGGCACCGGAGTCTGCCATCATGTAAATGTTGTTGTATTTGTCGAGTGTGTTCATCAGGGCTTTGGTAACTTCTTTGTCGGCCTCTTCCCATGTCTGAATTACACTGCTGTAACGCTCTTCTTCTGTCATAAGACCCATACGGTAATCGTTCTGCAGGTCTTCAACAGTTTCTTCTGCTCTCTTGATGATTTCCTTCTTCTCTTCCGGAACGGTCATGTCAGAGATAGAAACGGTAAATGCAGCTCTCGTTGCATATTTGTATCCCATGCTCTTGATGTTATCGAGAACTTCTGCAGTAACAGTTGCACCGTGAACGTTGATAACTTTCTCAAGGATCTTCTTTAAGGACTTCTTATCTACCAACTTATCGATCTCAAGCTTCAGATAATCTTCATCCGTCTTTCTCTCGATAAATCCAAGATCCTGCGGAATGATCTCATTGAAGAGCATTCTTCCGAGAGAAGTATCAATGATACCGCGGATATGCTTTCCTTCCGGAGTTGTTCTTTCCACTCTGACTCTGATCTTAGTATGCAGAGTGATGTCATGGTTCTCATATGCAAGGATGGCTTCGTTGATGTTCTTGAACGCTTTGCCTTCACCCGGCTCTCCGTCACGCTGCTGTGTCAGGTAGTAGATACCTAAAACCATATCCTGGCTAGGTACAGCTACAGGAGCACCATCAGACGGTTTCAGCAGGTTGTTCGGAGAAAGCAGAAGGAATCTGCACTCTGCCTGAGCTTCTGCGGAAAGCGGAAGGTGAGCTGCCATCTGGTCGCCGTCGAAGTCGGCGTTGTATGCGGTACAAACCAGCGGATGCAGACGGATCGCACGTCCTTCAACAAGGATCGGCTCAAACGCCTGAATACCAAGTCTGTGAAGTGTTGGAGCACGGTTTAACATAACCGGATGCTCTTTGATAACTTCTTCTAATACATCCCAGACTTCCGGCTGAAGTTTTTCAACCATCTTCTTAGCCTGTTTGATGTTATTTGCTTTTTCATAGTCGCAGAGCTTTTTCATAACGAAAGGCTTGAAGAGCTCTACAGCCATTTCTTTCGGAAGACCGCACTGGTAGATCTTAAGTTCCGGTCCTACGACGATAACGGAACGTCCTGAATAGTCAACACGTTTTCCAAGGAGGTTCTGACGGAAACGTCCCTGCTTACCTTTCAGCATGTCGGAAAGGGATTTTAAAGAACGGTTTCCAGGTCCTGTTACCGGACGTCCTCTTCTGCCGTTATCGATCAGGGCATCAACTGCTTCCTGGAGCATTCTCTTCTCATTGCGGACAATGATCTCAGGGCCGCCCTGCTCTAAAAGTCTCTTAAGACGGTTATTTCTGTTGATAATACGTCTGTAAAGATCATTAAGGTCGGAGGTTGCAAAACGTCCGCCGTCTAACTGAACCATCGGACGGATATCCGGAGGGATGACCGGGATGACTTTAAGTACCATCCACTCAGGTCTGTTTCCACTCTTACGGAATGCTTCTACAACTTCTAATCTCTTTAATAATTTTGCTTTTTTCTGGCCTGTAGCCTCATCAAGAGAAGCACGGAGCTCTTCTGCAAGTTCATCAAGATCGATCTTGGATAAAATCTCATCGATTGCCTCAGCACCCATGCCGACACGCAGTGTGGATGCAGCCTCGCCGTTACGCTCTAATGCATCGTTGTATTCTTTCTCGGAAAGAACGTCCTTATAATGAAGGTCAGTCTCACCCGGATCTAATACGATGTGGCTTGCAAAGTATAATACTTTTTCAAGTGTCTTCGGAGACAGATCCAGCATCAGTCCCATTCTGGAAGGGATACCCTTGAAATACCAGATGTGGGAAACCGGAGCTGCAAGCTCGATAGAGCCCATACGCTCACGACGAACAGAAGCTTTTGTAACTTCTACGCCGCAGCGGTCGCAGATAACACCTTTATAACGGATCTTCTTGTATTTTCCGCAGTGGCATTCCCAGTCTTTGCTAGGTCCGAAAATTCTCTCGCAGAATAGGCCGTCTTTTTCCGGCTTGAGGGTTCTGTAGTTGATTGTTTCCGGCTTTGTAACTTCGCCATGAGACCACTCCCTGATCTTTTCAGGGGAGGCAAGACCAATACGGATCTTGTCAAATGTCATTGGCTCGTAAGTTGAATTTGTATTCTGTGCCATTGGCTTTCGTCCCTCCTATTCTTCGTCAAATGCATCGCTTGTTTCAGCGCTGTCATAATCGTCAACAGTTACTAATCCTTCGCTTGTGAATTCCTGGACAGAGAATCCGTGACGCTGCACATCTTCTCTTCCCTTCGGATAGTTGTTATTGGAGAGCATTGCATTAAAGTTTGTCTCGCCATAATCAACAGACTCTAAGAGCTTGATCTCTTCGTCGTTTTCGTTCAGGACTTTGATATCCAGTGCGAGGGACTGAAGCTCTTTTACAAGAACCTTGAAGGATTCCGGAGTTCCTGCCTTCGGGATGTTCTCGCCCTTGATGATTGCTTCGTAAGTCTTAACACGTCCTACTAAGTCGTCAGACTTAACAGTCAGGATCTCCTGCAGTGTATAGGAAGCACCATATGCCTCAAGTGCCCAAACCTCCATCTCACCGAAACGCTGTCCACCGAACTGTGCTTTACCACCTAACGGCTGCTGCGTTACTAAGGAGTAAGGACCGGTAGAACGGGCATGGATCTTATCATCAACTAAGTGGTGCAGTTTCAGGTAGTGCATGTGACCGATGGTAACCGGTGCATCAAAGAACTCACCTGTACGACCGTCACGAAGCTGAACTTTACCATCGCGGCTGATCGGAACGCCCTTCCACTCTTTACGATGATCTAAGTTGTTTCCTAAGTATTTGATGATCTCAGGATCTAATGTATCTTCATATTTCTTTTTGAAATCACTCCACTCACCATTGACATAGTCGTTTGCCATATCAAGAGTGTCCATGATATCAAACTCGTTTGCTCCATCGAATACCGGAGTTGCAATGTTAAATCCAAGAGCCTTTGCTGCAAGAGAAAGGTGAGTCTCTAAGATCTGTCCGATATTCATACGGCTAGGTACGCCGAGCGGGTTCAGCACGATATCGAGCGGACGTCCGTTTGGAAGGAACGGCATATCTTCGATCGGAAGTACACGGGATACAACACCCTTGTTTCCGTGACGACCTGCCATCTTATCACCAACGGAGATCTTTCTCTTCTGTGCAATGTAAACACGTACGGTCTGGTTAACACCTGGGCTCAGTTCATCTCCTGCCTCTCTGGTGAATACTTTTGCATCAACAACGATACCGTATGCACCATGAGGAACCTTAAGGGAATTATCTCTGAACTCTCTTGCCTTCTCGCCGAAGATTGCACGAAGCAGACGCTCTTCTGGAGTCAGTTCTGTCTCTCCCTTAGGAGTTACTTTACCAACAAGGATATCTCCTGCGTGAACTTCTGCACCGATGCGGATGATTCCGCGCTCATCTAAGTCTTTCAGAGCTTCGTCGCCGACACCCGGAACGTCTCTTGTGATCTCTTCCGGTCCGAGTTTGGTATCACGAGCTTCTGTCTCGTATCTTTCAATATGGATAGATGTATATACATCATCTCTTACGAGGCGCTCACTGATAAGAACAGCATCCTCGTAGTTGTAACCTTCCCAGGTCATGAATCCGATCAACGGGTTCTTTCCAAGAGCGATCTCGCCGTTAGAAGTACTTGCACCATCAGCAATGACCTGACCAGCCTTAACCTTCTCGCCTTTTTCAACGATTGGTCTCTGGTTGTAGCAGTTGCTCTGGTTGGATCTTACAAATTTAGCAACTTTATAAGTCTTATAGATTCCGTCTTTGCCGCGGATGCCGATTTCATCTGCGCTGACATGTTCAACAACACCATCAGTATCAGCAAGTACGCAGACACCGGAGTCTTTTGCTGTCTTAGCTTCCATTCCTGTTCCTACGACCGGAGCTTCTGTAGTAAGAAGCGGAACTGCCTGACGCTGCATGTTGGATCCCATCAGCGCACGGTTAGCATCGTCGTTCTCTAAGAACGGGATCATGGATGTTGCTGCAGAGAAGACCATCTTCGGAGATACGTCCATCAGATCAACTTCTGTTTTATCGTACTCACTGGTCTCATCCTGGTAACGGCCAGCGACGGTATTACGGACGAAATGTCCTTCAGCGTCTAACTGCTCGTTTGCCTGTGCAACTTTATATTTATCTTCTTCATCTGCTGTCAGATATACAACGTTATCTGTTACGACCGGATTATCCGGATCTGTCTTGTCGATCACGCGGTACGGAGCTTCGATAAATCCGTATTTATTAACGCGTGCATAACTTGCAAGAGAGTTGATCAGACCGATGTTCGGACCTTCAGGAGTCTCGATCGGGCACATAC